>JAFZIW010000089.1 GCA_017554125.1 Clostridia bacterium
ATCAACGAGCGCAGGTTGAAGCGGTAGCTTTCACCGTCACGCGGCAACAGCTTCGCCCTTTTAAGCGCGGTGGACAAGGGCTTGTAGATTATAAGGGTTATGGCGGCGCTGAGTGACGCTTTCGTCAGATTGAATGGTAACAGTAAAGTGGGAATAAGAGCTATTACCGCGCTGCTTGGCGCACCCATGAAATAGGGTGTTATAAACAGATTTGCCAGCATCATTACCGACGTTACGGAGATTACCGATAACACGACCGATAATACCGCGCCGGAAAACGTGCGCTTATACTTGTAGATTATTCCGCAGGTAAACGCAAACGTTCCGCTCGATAAGAAGTTCATGATAAGTCCGTATACGCCGGTGTCGCTTACCGTCAGGAATTCGAGCAGAGCAACCGTGGCGGCGGAACAAACGCCGTAAAACGGACCTAAAAGCAGAGAGGAAAGGGCGATAATGGCGTCTTTCGCGTCAAACGTAAGGAACTGTACTTTAATGCGAAAAACGAACATACTTGCAAATGCAAGTGCACAAAGCGCCGCCGCCACCGTGATTTTTTTAAGATTTAATTTTTTTGTCATTTTCTTTTGCTCCCTTTTCAAAATTACCGGGCAAAAAGAAGACGCCCCCGAAAAACGGGGGCGTAAAGTGTTAAAGCGCACTCTTCTTCCATCCGGACTTTAGTCTTACGATAGCCGAGCGCATTACGCCTAAACAGGCAAAATTTACGCTCGACTTTGCCTTGAAACTTGAAATACGTTAGTATGTCTGCGTTTCTCGGCTTCGCCAGAGCAAAAATATTGCTCCGTTCAGGTTCGGAGAGCCAAACCGCAATGTGTTCGGATATCGTAAGACTTTACCGTCGGCTTTGGAATTTCACCAAATCAGCCAAAAAGGCTCGCAGGCTATAACTGCCGGTGAGGAATTTCACCTCGCCCCGAAGATTACAGTGGTATTATATGCCGGAGATTTACTTTTGTCAACACCAAAATGAGGGCGATTTGAATAATTATTAAAAAAGGCAGCCCTATCATGAAATTTTTATGCAAAGTTTTATGGCGGATAAGCCGCATTGTGAGGTACATAAATACGCTGCCGCCCGCGAATGATAAAAGCCAGAGCGTCCGCTCGCGTATGCGCCGGCGGTGTTTAGCCGCTTTGATTTTATCGGCGGCGCAGACCGCCGCGGAAAGCAGATTTATACAAATCAGGTATATGACCGTAATTTTAATCAAGCGCATCACCGATTTGATTTTACCGCATTCATACCGCTTTTTCAATCTGTTTTTTCAGTTTGCCGATAATGCGCTTTTCAAGTCTTGAAATATATGACTGCGAAATACCGAGCGTATCCGCCACCTGCTTTTGGGTGTATTCATCGTAGCCGTTCATGCCGAAACGCATTTCCATTATCTGTCTTTCGCGCACCGGCAACCTCGCCACAACGTCGCATAAAAGCCGCCTTTCGTCCTCCTGCTCGATACCTCGGGAAATCTCGTCGCTTTCGCTTCCGAGCACGTCGGAAAGCAACAGCTCGTTGCCGTCCCAGTCGGTATTGAGCGGCTCGTCAATGGATATTTCGCATTTTCTCGCGGCGCATTTTCGCAGGTGCATAAGTATCTCGTTTTCGATACAGCGCGAGGCGTAGGTCGCGAGTTTTATGTTTTTGTCGGCGCAAAAGGTGTTTACCGCCTTAATAAGACCTATTGTACCTATTGAGATGAGGTCTTCCGTGGCGGTCGGACATCCCTCAAATTTTCTCGCTATGTAGACCACGAGCCGCAAATTGTGGATTATCAGCTTGTTTTTCGCGTTCGTGTCTCCGATTTTAAGCAGGCGCGCTTCTTCTTCGGCGGTCAAGGGCTCGGGCAGGGTCTCGGGTCCGTTTATGTAATAATTCGGTTGCAGAAAGGCGAGTTTCAGCAGAATTTTGAATATGATTTTTTTAAGCATAAATATTCCTCCGTCAATAAGCGCAGTCAATGGGGTTTACTATCGCTTCGCAGTCGCAAAGCGGCGTTTTTGAAATTGCCATTATAGGGCGGCTCAGGTCAAAGGTTTTCTTTTCGGTAATGATTTTGCCGCTTTCACAGCGGTAGGCGTCGAGAAGCCCCGACCCGGATACCGTGCCGCACGGTATGGCGCGGTACTTTTCGGCGTAAATCTCGGGCGACAGCTCGCCGAAAACTTTTTGCGCGCACTTTTTATCCGCTATTATCACCGCCCTTGCGCCGACGGGGTCAGAAAGCGAGTTGCCGCTGTCGATTATCGCCGCGAAATCACCTTTCTTTCCGCAAAAATCAAGCGTAACAAAGCAGCTTTTCGCGCGTTTTGAACGGGCGGCGAACAGCGAGGAAAAAAGACTGAAAATAAGAAACCCCGCAACCGAAAAACAGATAAGATACAAGGGCGAAATATCAAAATACACCGCGGAATTGTTTACGACTATGCCGAAAGGTCCGAATATGTAAGATATCGCCATCATTGCGCCGGCGAACGAAAAGGTCACGGCGAAGAATACAAGCGAAGCGGCGGCGAGACGACGCGGCGTCATACGTCCGAAGCAGATAAGACAAACGCCGACGCATAGAATTACGCGAAACAGTATTTCCGCAAACGCGTTTTGCTTCGGAAGAAGAATTACCAGTGAGAAAAGCGCCGCCGCAAACGAAGCCAAAAGCATTCTCGCCGTTTTCGGCTCGCGCTTTACCGATTTTGCCGTTATTTTCAGCAGAAAATAATCCACGATAAAATTTGTAATCACCAGAATATCGGCATATACCGTCAAGCCTCATCACCCTTTATGGCAGTCGCCGTTTATACGCCTATATTATAATACGCCCGCCGCGAAAACCGTGTCGCGGCGGGCGTATAAAAACTGTCGAAAATCGGGAGATTACATAACAAACTGCGTTGCGCAAAAAGCGGCGTAAATAACAAGAAGAATTATACCCTGACCGCGGTAAAGCTTGCCCTTTATCACGGCGGGAAGGGTGAGTAAAGCCATAACGCCGAACATCACCGGTATATCGAGAACAAGCGAGGCGGGCAACCCGAAAAGCCTGCTGCCGTCCGGTATCGCGAAAGGCGATAACGCGGTGGAAAGCCCCGAGACGAGAACGAGATTAAATATATTCGCGCCGATGATATTTCCGAGCGAAAGCTCGCCATGACCCTTTGTAAGGGCGGTTATCGCGGTCACAAGCTCGGGAAGCGAAGTGCCGAGCGCGACGAAAGTCAGTCCTATTACCGATTCGGGAACGCCTATTTTTTCGGCGATAATCGTGCCGTTGTCAACAAGCAGACGCGCGCCGACGGCAATCAGCGCCGCGCCGACTACAAGCCATACGATATCCGAAGCAAGACTGCCTTTTTTTTCTTCAGTTTCGTCGTTTTTCTCTTTGCTCGCTTTCTTCGCCGAGCGCACAAGCAGATACATATAAACTAAGAAACAGAGCAACAAAACTATTCCGGAAAACCGCGAAAAACGGCGGAAAATATAGGCGTTTGCGGCGTAAAACGCGGCGACGGCAAAGAAGAATATAATAGGTAATTTTAAGGTCGACCTATCGGTTTTCGCGGGTCTTACGGCAACGGTTATCGCGGCTATTAAGGCGGTATTGCAGATAATCGAGCCGATGGCGTTGCCGTAAGCTATCTGACCGTGCCCTTCAACCGCCGAGGTGGCGGATACCATAACCTCCGGGAGCGTAGTACCGATGGAGACCACCGTAGCCCCGATAAGCAGTTCGGGAACATGGAAGCGCTTTGAAATACCGACGCTACCGTCCACAAACCAGTCCCCGCCTTTTATCAGCAGAACAAAACCCGCTATAAACAGAAGAATTGCACGAAAAAGCATACCTACCTCCGAAATACAAAAGCGCAAAAACGCCGCCGAAAATAACAGCGTTTCTCTGTCCGCGCGCCGGATGAAGACGCGCGGATAAGCGCTCTTTTAACACGCGAAAAGTATATCAAAACGCGCCGTTTTTGTCAAGCGAGGTTTGTCGACAAAAAAAGTGCATTTATCTCTTGCATAACGGTGCAAAATAAAGTATAATGCTTTATGTATATATATTTTCTCTTGCAAGGGGGCAAAGCAGGTGAATTCAAACGTATTTGACGGGCGCGATTACAGCAGTCAGTCGGTTTACATAAAACACGTCGCGGAAATACTTGAAGGACGCAAGGCGCAAGTTCCCAAAGCCTGCGTTACCACCTACGGATGTCAGCAAAACGTGAGCGATTCACAGCATATCAAAGGTCTGCTGATTAAAATGGGTTACGAGTTGACCGATTCCCCCGAGGGCGCCGATTTTATTCTCTTTAACACCTGCGCCGTGCGCGAACACGCCGAGGACAGGGTTTGGGGCAACGTCGGCGCGATGAAAAAGTTTAAGGAGAAAAAGCCGTCGCTTATCCTTGCGGTCTGCGGCTGTATGGTACAGCAAAAGAAAAACGCCGAAAGATTTTTGAAAAGTTACCCCTATGTGGATATCATTTTCGGTACTCAGGTCACTCATCGGCTACCCGAGTTTATCTACCGCCGCCTTTCCGGCGAACGCAGGATATGCGAGCTGACGCTCGATAACGGCGATATCGCCGAGGGCGTTCCGTTTTATAACGACGGCGGTTTCAAGGGTTTTGTTCCGATAATGTACGGTTGCGATAATTTTTGCAGTTACTGTATAGTGCCGTACGTCAGAGGGCGCGAACGTTCGAGAAACAGCGCCGCCGTAACAGAAGACGTCAAAAAGCTTTTAGCAGAGGGCGTAAAAGAAATAATGCTTCTCGGTCAGAACGTCAATTCCTACGGCAAGGGGCTAAGTGAGGATATAAATTTCGCAAAACTGCTTCGCGCGGTAAACGCTGTTCCGGGCGATTTTCGCATAAGGTTTATGACCTCGAATCCGAAAGACTGTACGGAAGAACTGCTCGACAGTATGCGCGACTGTAAAAAGGTCGAGCGCCATTTGCATTTGCCGTTTCAGTCGGGAAGCGACGCGGTGCTTTCGCGGATGAACCGCAAATATACCGCCGCAAGCTATCTTGAAATAATTTCCGCCGCGCGGGAGCGAATGCCCGATATAACCTTTACGAGCGATATTATCGTCGGCTTTCCGGATGAGAGCGAGGAAGATTTTGAAAAAACGCTCGAGCTTGTAAGAACCGTCGGTTTTTCGGCGCTGTTTACCTTTATTTATTCAAAGCGGGACGGTACGCCCGCCGCGGCTATGCCTGACGGCGTGACGCGTCAACAGAAGGGCGTACGTTTCGACCGTCTTCTCAGAACGCAGGAGGAAATGGCGAAAAGGGTGCTCGGCGGTATGGTCGGCAAAAACGTGCGGGTGCTCTGCGAGGAATATTCGGCGGGGTTCGTTTACGGCAAGGACGAACACGCGCTTAACGTGAAATTTGCCGGCGACGAAAGTCTCATAGGCTGTTTTGCGGACGTAACGGTAAAATCCGCCGGCGATATACTGACCGGCGAAATGATAAAAAAGTGAAAGAAAGAGGAATTGAAAATGACTGTAATTGAAGCGGCAAGAGTTTTAGGCGAGGCGATTCAGGGCGACGAGCGCTTTTTGCGTTACGCCAAGGCGAAGCTTGCCAACGATAAAAATGAGAATTTGCAGGAACTTATAGGCAAATTCAACGTAGTGAGAATGAATCTCGATGAGGTCATGACCGCCGAGCAACGCGACGAGGCGAAGGTTCAAGAGCTTAACGAACAGCTCCGCAAGGTTTATACCGAGATAATGTCAGACGGCAGTATGGTCGAGTACAACGCCTCAAAGGTAGACCTTGATACCCTGCTCAACGACGTAAACAGCGTTATCATGCAGTGCGTCGACGGTGCCGACCCGAAGACGGTCGAGCCGGAGGTTCATTCCTGCTCGGGTTCGTGCGAGAGCTGCGGCGGCTGCCACTGATTGCTTTTTAGAAGTTTGAAAGGGGAATTACTATGGCGGAACTGTCGCCTATGATGCGCCAGTATATGCAGATAAAGGACGCAAATGCCGACGCGATACTCTTTTTCCGGTTGGGCGATTTTTACGAGATGTTTTTTGACGACGCCATTACCGCGTCGCGGGAACTCGATTTGACGCTTACCGGTAAGGACTGCGGTCTTGAAGAGCGCGCGCCCATGTGCGGCGTGCCGTATCACAGCTGCGAGGGGTATATAGCGCGGCTCGTAGAGCGCGGCTATAAGGTCGCCGTCTGCGAGCAGACCGAGGACCCGTCAAAGGCAAAGGGTTTAGTCAAACGCGATATCGTGCGAATTATTACTCCCGGTACCGTTATTGACGGAGATATGCTCGAAGAGGGAAGCAACAACTATCTCGCCGCCGTTTGCCGCGGTGAAGAGAGTATCGGTTTATGCTTTGCCGACGTTTCCACCGGCGAATGCCGCCTTACCGAAATTTCGGGAAGCGAGGCGCTTTTGCGCGCTCAAAACGAAATAATGCGGTTTTTGCCGCGCGAACTGCTTTTGACTTCGAAATTACAGTCGGAAATGGCTTCGTTTCTCGGCGGAAAGTTTGAAGGCTCGGTGACGGTCAGGGGTGATAACGTTTTCGGCGTTAAAGCGTCGCAGGAGACGGTTTGCAACAATTTCGGAGTGGTAAGTCCCGAAAATCTCGGAATTAAAACGGGAAGCGCCATGCAATGCGCGCTCGGCGCGGCGATAGACTATATAAAAGAAAACAGCGTCGGCAGTCAGATAACCGTAAAGGACGTTAAAATTTACGGCGACAGCGAGTATATGCGGCTCGATATAACCGCGACAAGGAATCTCGAACTTGTTTCCAATATGCGGTCTTCTTCGCGGCGCGGCTCACTGCTCGGCGTTCTCGATAAAACAAAGACGGCGATGGGTAAGCGAATGCTTAAAGGTATGGTCTTACAGCCGCTTACCTCGATTTCCCGTATAACGGCGCGGCAAAACGCCGTTGAAGAATTGCTTTCGCTTCGCATACTGCGCGGCGAGGTAATGGAATATATGTCGGGCGTGCGTGACGTCGACCGTATTATGACCCGCGTGGTTTACGCGACCGCCAGCCCGAAAGACCTTATAAGTATAGCGAATACCGCGAGGATGTTCCCGCTTATCAAGTCGGCGCTTTCGTCGGCAAAGTCAAAGCTTCTCGTATCGGTAAAAAACGATATCGATACGCTTGAAAACATAGTGGAGCTTATCGACGCCGCTATAAGCGAAGTAGCCCCGGTCACTCTGCGCGAGGGCAAGCTCATCAAAAAGGGTTACAGCAAGGAAGTTGACGAACTGCGGCTCGATATGGAGGGCGGCTCTTCCCGCATCGCCGAAATCGAGGCGCGCGAGCGCGAACGCACCGGCATTAAAACCCTGCGCGTGCGCTACAATAAGGTTTTCGGTTACTATATCGAGGTCACAAATTCTTTCCTCGATAAAGTGCCGGAAGATTATATCAGGCGGCAAACGCTTGTCGGCGGCGAACGATTTATAACCGAGGAGCTTAAAAATCTCGAAGAGCGTCTGCTTACGGCAAAGGACCGCGATTACGCGCTTGAATATGAAATGTTCAACGATATCCGCGCGCAGGTGGCAAAAGTCGATACGACCGTGCGGCACACCGCCGAGGCGATAGCAAAGCTCGACGTTTTGTGCTCGCTTGCCACGGTTGCCGAGGAAAACGGGTATTGCAGACCGGTCATCGACGGCGGCGATATAATAAGAATCGAAGACGGACGTCACCCGGTGGTCGAAAAATATTTGCAGACTCCGTTCGTGGCAAACGATACTTTCTTAAATAATACGACCGACCGCTCGGTGATTATCACCGGTCCGAATATGGCGGGTAAGTCAACCTATATGCGCCAGGTCGCCCTCATTACGGTTATGGCGCAAATCGGCTCGTTCGTTCCGGCGAAAAGAGCACAGATAGGCGTGGTCGACGCGGTATATACAAGAGTAGGCGCGTCGGATGACCTGTCTTCCGGGCAGTCGACATTTATGGTCGAGATGACCGAGGTGGCGGAAATACTTAAAAACGCCACAAGAAAGAGCCTTATTATCTTTGACGAAATCGGCAGGGGCACGTCCACCTTCGACGGTATGGCGATAGCCCGCGCCGTACTCGAATACGTAAACGATAAGCGCGCGCTCGGCGCGAAAGCACTTTTCGCCACGCATTACCACGAGCTTACCGAAATGGAAAACGGATTCGAGGGCGTAAAAAACTATAATATCGCCGTTAAAAAGCGCGGCGACGATATAATCTTTTTGCGCCGCATAGTACCGGGCGGCGCCGACGACAGCTACGGTATAGAAGTCGCCAAGCTCGGCGGCATACCCGACGTGGTGATAAAGCGCGCGAAGCAGATACTTAAAAAGACGCTTGAAAACGGCGTGGTAACCTATAAAGTCGTGAAAGAGAGCGATTCGCAGATGTCTATCGAAAACGCCTGCGCCGCCGACATACTCGGCGAGCTCAAATCGCTCGACGTCAACACTCTCACGCCCATCGAGGCGATGAGTACGCTTTTTGACCTTGTAAAGAAAGCAAAATCGGTTTAATTATACTTAATCACAGCAAAGGAGGGGCGATATGCCGCGTATAAACGTATTACCGAAAGAAATTTCCGAACTTATCGCGGCGGGCGAGGTCGTTGAGAGACCGGCGTCCGTTGTAAAGGAAATGATAGAAAACTCGCTCGACGCGGGCTCGAAGCATATAACGGTTGAAATAGAGCGCGGCGGTATTACCTTTATCCGTATAGCCGACGACGGCTGCGGCATAGCGGCGGATGACGTTAAAACGGCGTTTTTGCGTCACGCGACCAGTAAAATAAAGACCGAAAGTGATTTGGAATCAATTAAAACGCTCGGCTTTCGCGGCGAGGCGTTGGCTTCCGCCGCGGCGGTATCGAGGATAGAAATGTTCACCCATGCCGCCGGTGAGCAGTACGGCTCGCATTACATTATCGAGGGCGGCGACGAACTGCTTTTTGAGGAATCGGGCTGTCCCGAAGGGACCACCGTAATCGTCAGAGACCTTTTCTATAACACCCCGGCGCGAATGAAATTTCTTAAAAAGGATTCTACCGAGGGCGCGGCGGTTGCGGCGATAGTGGAACGCGCGGCGATTTCAAACCCTGACGTTTCGTTCAAATTTATCCGCGACGGCAAACAGATTTTCGTAAGTCCCGCGGGCGGCGACCTTAAAACCGCGATTTACAGCGTGCTCGGGCGTGAGTTTTCAAAAGACCTTATTGCCGTTTCGGGCGGCGACCGTTTTATAAAGGTTTCCGGCTTTTGTTCGGCGCCTTTCGCGTGCCGGGCGTCAAGGGCGGGTCAGTATACGTATCTTAACCGTCGGCTAGTCATCTCCAAAACGGTTATGGCGGCGGCTGAACAGGCTTATAAAAACAGCGTAATGGTGGGTAAGTTCCCGGCGTTCGTTCTGTTTGTGGATATGCCGTATGAGGCGGTTGACGTGAACGTTCATCCCGCCAAAACCGAGGTGCGCTTCGCCGATGAAAAGGCGGTCTTTTCGGCGGTGTACTCCGCGGTAAGAAACGCGCTTGAAAGCTCTTCGGCGCGACCTGAAATATCGCTTGAAAATAAGAGTAAGGATACGTTTTTTGCCAGTATGGATACCGGTCGCTACAAACAGCTCGCGGCTGATATTGAGAGTAAAGAGAATAAAAAAAGCGGTTTTAACGCAAATGCTTCACGCCTGAGTGACGATAATTTACCTTTCTTTTTAAGAAAAGAATTTGTAAAGCAGGCGGAGCAAAACGAAAACCGCTTTGATGCTCACCGCGGCAAAACCGGTGCCGGTCACGCTTTCGGCTCATCCGCGAAAAATGTGATTATTGAAAAAGATGAGGAATACAAAAACGTAAAACAGGAAGAAAAGACTGCGCCGCAAAGCGTGAGCGAGCCGGTGTTTGAAAACCCGATAACCGATGATGTGATTTTAGTCGGCGAGGCGTTTAAGACGTATATTATAGTGCAAAAAGGCGAGAGTCTGTTTGTGCTTGATAAACACGCCTGCCATGAGCGTATAATATTCAACCGTCTGAAAGCCGAAACGGCGATAGAGAGCCAGCCGCTTATAGCTCCGGTTACGGTGCGCCTTTCCGAAGCCCAGTACGCGGCGATTCTTGACAATCCGCAGACGCTTCTGGCGGCGGGCATAGAACTTGAAGATTTCGGCAACGAAACCGTGATAGTCCGCGCGGTCCCGGCGGCGCTCATGAAAGACGACGCGGCGGACATTGTGACCGAGGCGGCGGATAAGCTGTCCTCAGGCGGCGGCGAACTTGATTTGCTTGACGGTATTCTGCATACCGTCGCCTGCAAAGCGGCTACAAAGGCGGGTTACACGTCTTCAAAAGAAGAGCTTATCGCGCTTGCAAGGCAGGTCCTTTCGGGCAATGAG
>JAFZIW010000090.1 GCA_017554125.1 Clostridia bacterium
CTGCGTTGCGGGTTGCCCCAATAAAGCGATTGTCTATGAGGAAAGGGGCGAAGAAAAGTGAAAAAGTATGTAATCATCGGTAACGGCACCGCCGCTGTCGGCTGTATTGAGGGAATACGCTCACTTGATAAAACGGGTGAAATCACGGTAATATCCGAAGAAAATCATCACGTTTACAGCCGCCCGCTTATTTCCTATTACCTCGAAAACAAAACTGATTTAGAGCGTATTAAATACCGCGGTGAAAGTTTTTACAAGGACAACGGTTGCCGCGTTATCTACGGCAAAAAAGCGGTTAAAATAAGTAAATCAAGCGTTACGCTTGACGATAAAACGGTGATAAAAGGCGACCGTATCTGCATTACCACCGGCTCCCGACCATTTGTTCCGCCGATAGCGGGGCTTGATACGGTAGAAAATAAATTCGGTTTTATGACGCTTGACGATGCGCTCGCTTTAGAAAAGGTTTTAAATAAGGACGCGCGCGTGCTGATTGTCGGCGCGGGACTAATTGGCCTTAAATGCGCCGAAGGTATACGCGACCGTGTTGGTTCTATCACGGTATGCGATCTTGCCGACCGCGTGCTTTCGAGTATTCTTGATAATGACTGCGCGGCTATTGTTCAAAAGCATTTGGAGGCAAACGGAATCAAGTTTTTGCTCGGCAATACGGTGGAGCGTTTTGACGGCAATTCCGCCTTTATGAAAAGCGGAAAACAAGTTGACTTTGATGTTTGCGTTTTGGCTGTGGGCGTGCGCGCCAACAGCGAACTAGTAAAAACCGCAGGCGGCGAAGTAAACCGCGGAATTATCGTAAACAGCAAAATGGAAACAAGTCTGCCGCATATATACGCCGCGGGCGACTGCACTGAGGGGTTTGACGCGTCAATAGGCGCCGCTCGTGTTCTGGCAATTCTCCCCAACGCCTATATCGGTGGGTCTACAGCCGGCGTAAATATGGCGGGCGGCGAAACTTCTTTCTGCAATGCGATACCGATGAATTCAATCGGCTTTTTCGGGCTTCACATTATGTCGGCAGGTGATTACTCCGGCGTTTGCAGCGAAGAAAAAACGGATAACACACTTAAACGTTTCTTCACAAAAGACGGTAGACTTCGCGGGTTTATTCTTATAGGCGCGACAGAACGCGCGGGAATATATACCGCGCTTATCCGCGATAAAACTCCGCTTAAGACTATTGACTTTGATCTTACAAAAAAAGTCGCATCCAATTTGATCTTCTCTAAAAAAATTCGTGGAAAAAAGTTCGGAGGTGTAGTATAATATGGTTGTAAATGCCGAAAATCTCGGATATAAAGAGATAAACGAAGCCCTGCGCTCGGGCGAAAAAGAGTACATAGTAAACGGCGTTTTAGGTCAGCGATTTATCGCCGCGGGTATGGCAAATAAGTATATCACTGTAACCGGCACGCCCGGCAATGCGCTCGGTGCTTACCTTAACGGCGCAAAGGTCATTGTAAAAGGTAACGCGCAGGACGCCGTTGGCGATACTATGAACAGCGGCGAAATAATTGTTCACGGAAACGCCGGAGATACGGTGGGTTACGCCATGCGCGGCGGAAGTATTTATATTAAAGGTGACGCCGGTTACCGCGCCGGAATACATATGAAGGCGTACAAGGAAAAAGTACCGGTTATGGTAATAGGCGGCAAGGCAGGCAGTTTTTTAGGCGAATATCAAGCGGGCGGCGTGATAATCGTTTTAGGGCTTGGCGCCGATAATAAAAACATCGTAGGCAATTTCCCCTGCACCGGTATGCACGGCGGAAAAATGTTTTTGCGAGCAGACCATACAGGTGTAACTTTCCCGAAGCAGGTAACGGCGCGCGCCGCCGATAAAAGCGATTTAAAGGAAATAGAAAAATATATTTCACAGTATTGTAAACTGTTCGGTGCAGATAAAAAGGCGGTTATGAATTCGCCCTTTACCGTAGTAACGCCGGACAGTAAAAACCCGTATAAACAGTTGTATGTTGCAAATTAGAGAAAGTGAGTGGATTTTGTGAATTACTCAAAAGACGAAGTTATGCAGTATGTTGCTGAGGAGGATGTTAAGTTCATCCGTCTGGCGTTTTGCGATGTGTTCGGCAAACAGAAAAACATCTCCATTATGCCGGATGAGTTGCCTCGTGCTTTTAGTGTGGGGATAGCGTTTGACGCCTCCGCCATAGCAGGTTTCGGTGATGAGGCGCACTCCGATTTATTTCTTCACCCCGAACCCGAAACGCTCACCTGGCTTCCCTGGCGACCGGAGCACGGCAAGGTTGTTCGTATGTTCTGCTCTATCACTTATCCTGACGGCACTCCCTTTGAATACGATACAAGGGGACTGCTTAAAAAAGCGATATCCGACGCCGAAGCCGCCGGATACACTTTCTATTTCGGCGCCGAGCAGGAATTTTATCTTATGGAACTTGACGAAAAGAATAATCCCACCAAAATCCCTTATGATAACGCCGGGTATATGGATATTGCTCCCGAGGACA
>JAFZIW010000091.1 GCA_017554125.1 Clostridia bacterium
AATCAAAACCGGCGAGAAAACTCGCCGGTTAGTTTGTTATTTAATGCCGATTTTAGGACAGTTGTTATTTATCGGGCATTTTTCGCAATATGCTTTTCGCGCCGTGCAGATATCACGCCCGAAAAGTACCGCTCTGTGGCAAAAATCGCTCGATTTTTCGGGCGGCAGTAGTTTTCGCATTTCGCTTTCGACTTTTAGCGGGTCTTTTGTTTTGACAAGACCTAATCTGTTTACAAGCCGGATAAAATGCGTGTCGCAGACCACCGCCGGTTTTTTGTAAATGTCGCCGAGCACGAGGTTCGCTGTCTTTCGCCCCACACCCGAAAGGGTAGTGAGCTTCTCTATTGTATCGGGAACCGTTCCGCCGTATTCGGCGGTTATTTTTTTGCCTATTTCGATAAGGTCGCGCGCCTTCGTCTTATAAAGCCCGCAACTCTTTATAAGCTCTTCAACCTCGCATATATCCGCCTTCGCCATCGCCGCCGCGTCGGGGAAGCGGGAAAAGAGAGCGGGGGTGACAAGATTTACCCGCGCGTCGGTACATTGCGCGGAAAGCCGCGTGGCGATAAGCAACTGAAACGCGTCGGTGTATTCAAGCGAGCATACGGCGCTTGGATACAAACCTTCAAGCGCCGTTACCGCCGCCGACGTCAAGTCTTTTTTACGCATGAGAAATATCCTTTAATTTCATATCGCCGTTTTTGATAAGTCCGAGTTTGCGCATACCCTCGGCAAGACCGAAGCAGAGAGCCGCCGGCAAAATAAAGTGCATAACGATTATTTCGATTACCGTAACCGCCGGCGATATACCGTCAGCAACCATTGTGGTATAGCACTGCATCTGACCCACAAAACCGGCGGAGCCCATGCCTGAACCGATAGGATTACTCGTCATTTTCAGCGCCGCGGACGAAAGCGGACCGAGCACCGCGCTTGCGAGGATACTCGGAAGCCATATTATCGGCTTTTTAACAATGTTCGGCATTTGAAGCATCGAGGTACCGACGCCCTGCGCCACAAGACCGCCGAGCTTGTTTTCTCTGTAACTTATGACCGCGAAGCCTACCATGTTACAGCAACAGCCGATAGTAGCCGCGCCCGCCGCAAGACCGGAAATCCCCATTGATATTCCGATAGCCGCGGAGGAAATGGGCAGGGTCAAAAGAATACCCATTATTACAGATACCGCCATACCGCCTAATATCGGGCTTTTTTCAACGTTTATATTTACAAGTTCGCCGATAAATTTCATCGCCGCCGAAATATACGGACCTATAAGCAAGCCGACTAAACAGCCGGTAAGTATACAGCAAAGCGGTGTGAGGATGATTTCAAGCTTGGTTTTGCCCGAAACGAGGGAGCCTATTTCTATGGCAACGTAAGCGGCTATAAAGGCACCGAGCGGCTCGCCGAATTTATTTGCCGCGAGTAAATCTTCAATTACCGGGAACGCGCCGGCAATACCGGCGACCGCGGCGGAAGCCGTTGTAAGCGGCGACGCTTTCAGCTTTACCGCGACGCCTACGCCTATGCCCGCGCCGGTAATCTTTTTCGCGGCAAATGCTATAACCGCAAGGTATTTCGCAACGCTTGCGGCAAAAGAGCCGGGTATACTTCCTATAAGTACGCCCAACTGCCCTATGATAGTACCTATGATCAAGGTTGAGAACAACCCGTACGCCATGCCGGAAAGGCCGTCGATAAACAAACGGTTTAAGTATTTTTTTATCATTTTAATTCATCACCGCGCGTATCTTTCAAATTTTAACAAAATTATACTAACAAAAATACGTTAAGTCAAGAGAAAAAGTATAAATATCGTATCTTATTACTTGCAAAAACATATATATTGTGCTAAAATATCATCGGGTGTGTGTTTATGACGAAGATTTATGTGGTAAGGCACTGCGAAGCGGCGGGAAATCACAAACGCCTTTTCCAGGGCACTACCGATTGCGATATAACGAAGCTCGGTCAAAAGCAGCTTGAATTTTTAAGCGAAAGATTCTCTGATATACAGCTTGACGCAATATATACGAGCCCCCTTATCCGCGCCGTCAAAACCGCCGAGGCGCTTTGCGGCGACCGTGATATTGATATCGTAAAGCTTGACGGGCTCGCCGAAATAAACGGCGGAGTTCTTGAAGCAAAGCCGTTTATGCCGACTATTAGCAGTATACCGGGGCTTGCCGAAATATGGAACGATACTCCCGAAGATTTCGCCCCGCCGGGCGGCGAACCGATGCGAACGGCATACGAGCGCGTCTGGAATGCCATAGAGACCGTTCTTAAAGAAAACGAGGGTAAAACGGTTGCCGTTGCTTCTCATGGCGGCGTTATAAGATGTCTTAACTGCCGTCTGCTTTACGGGGATATACACCGTCTTAAAGATACGCCGTGGTGCGAAAATACGGCGGTATCGCTTATCACTTCCCGTGACGGCGAGTGTAAACTCGAATATATGAACGACCATACCCACGTGCCTGAAGAATTCCTGCCTAAGCGCAGCAGACTTGCGGAGGTTTGTACCAAGTGATAATAATGTCTGTTGATTTGGGTCTTGCGCGAACGGGTATCGCCGTATCGGATGAAAGCGAAACGTTTGCTTTCCCGAAGGAAGTTATAGCCGAGCGCAACGAAGAAAAACTCATAGAAAAAATATGCGTAGCCGCCGCCGAAGTAAAAGCTGGGCGCATAGTGGTAGGCCTGCCGAAGAATATGGACGGTACCCTCGGCGAGCGCGCCGTCGCTTGCGGGGAAGCGGCGAAAAAAATAGCCGACAAATCAGGCATACAAACGGTTATGTTTGACGAGCGGTGTACGACCGTTTCGGCGCATACCTATCTTAATATGAGCGACGTGCGCGGCAAGAAGCGCAAAAACGTGGTGGACGCCGTCGCCGCCACGGTGATTTTAGAAGATTATCTGCGTTCTTTGAAGAATAATGTGTAATACGCGGTGTTTTCTCCGATACTAATATCGGAGGAGATACTATGGAAAACGAAGAAAAATCAAAAGAACAAAACGAACAGGAAAAAATCAAGGAGCTCGGGGCTGTCGAAACCGTCGGCGGCAGGCATAAAATATTCTGTCTTACGGTCATAGGCGAAATCGAGGGTCACAGTATTCTGCCCGAGCAGAGCAAGTCCACAAAATACGAGCATATCCTGCCGCAACTCGTGGCGGTCGAGGAAAGCAATCAGATAGAGGGACTGCTGGTTATTCTCAATACGATAGGCGGCGACGTTGAAGCGGGACTTGCCATTGCCGAGCTCATTTCGGGAATGAAAAAGCCGAGCGTCAGTTTCGTACTCGGTGGCGGTCATTCAATAGGCGTACCGCTCGCCGTTTCGGCGAAGCATTCGTTTATTGCGCCGTCGGCCACCATGACCATTCACCCGGTCAGGACCAACGGACTTGTGATAGGCGTACCGCAGATGATGAATCATTTTACCAGAATGCAGGAGCGTATCACCGATTTTGTGGTGAAAAATTCAAAAATAGAAAAGGAAAAATTCCGCGAACTGCTTATGAACACCGGAGAACTCGTTACCGACGTGGGTTCGGTGCTTTCGGGGCAGGCGGCGGTTGATACCGGACTTATTGACAGTTTAGGCTCGCTTTCAGATGTGATGGACTGTCTTTACGGTATGATAGAAAACGGAAATTCAACTTAAATTAAAGTATGGAGTTTGATTATGGCAAAAACTAAAGCTAAAAAAACTACACAGGGAACATCGTCTAAAAGCGCCGGCTCAAAACAGATATCAACCATTATCTGGCTTGCCGTCGCGGTCTTTTTGGCGTGCGTGGTCGTAATACCGGGCGAAAAGGTATGGAACTGGCTTAAACATTATATGTTCAGCCTTTTCGGTATTACCGCTATCGCCGTTCCGGTAATCATCGGTTTTGTCGCGGTTATGACGGCGTTTGATAAAATGACTAAATCCGCCAAAATCAAAACCGTCGGCACTGGTGCGCTTATCGCTCTTATCGGTGCGCTTATCGACGTTGCGTCAAACTACAGTGCCGGGCTAAAATTCAGCGACCATCTCGATATCGTATGGAAAGCGGGCGGCGCTTTCAAAACGTCGGTGCGCGGCGGCGGCGTTCTTTGCACGTTTATCAGTCATCCAATATGCGCCGCGTTCGGCGGTACCGGCGCGTTCATAACCTTTTTGCTCATTACGATAGTGCTTTTTATGATTATGACCGGCACTACCATAATCACGCTTTTTAAGGCAATAGAAAAACCGGCGCGCGCGGTGAGCGAGCATGCGCAGAACACCTTTAACCAGCGCGCCGAAAAGAAAAAAGAATTAAAAGTGCTTAAAGGCTTTAACGTTGATATTCCGGTAGACGGCGGCGATACCGAGGAGCAGGACGAAGCTCTCGCCGAAAAGAAAAAGAAACTTGTCGCTTCATATAACGGTGAGGAAATGCCGAAAGAGGCGCAAACCGATATGAACGAGGCGCTTGACGCCGCGCAGGAAGAAGCTGAGAAGGAAACCGAAAAGCCGGAAAAAATCAAGGTCGATTTTGAAAAAGAGACCGAAAAAATGGCGGGGCGTATCAAAGAAAACTACATAAAGAATGTCGGCTATATTCCGCCTCCGTTGACGCTTCTTAACGAGTATAACAGCGGCGACGTCCGCGCTTCCGCGGCGGAACAGGAGAGCGTATCGGAGAGACTTGTTGAAACTCTCCGTTCTTTCGGCGTTGAAACGCGCGTTGTAGACGTAAATCACGGTCCCACTGTTACAAGATACGAGCTTCAACCGAAGGCGGGCGTAAAAATCAGTAAAATCACCAGCCTTGCGGATGATATCGCGTTGAATCTTGCCACGGCGGGGGTCAGAATCGAAGCACCGATTCCGAACAAGGCGGCGGTCGGTATAGAAGTGCCGAACCGTCAGTCCGCGGTCGTGGGCGTCCGTGAGATAATCGAGTCTACTGCGTTTACCGCCTCAAAGAGCAGTCTTACCGTTTCGCTCGGCAGAGATATCGGCGGCAACGTGGTAGTTACCGATATCGCCAAAATGCCTCACGGTCTTATAGCCGGCGCCACCGGCTCCGGTAAATCGGTTTGCATAAATTCCTTTATTATAAGTATTCTTTACAAATCGTCACCCGATGACGTCAAACTGCTTATGATAGACCCGAAGGTCGTCGAGCTTAACGTTTATAACGGAATACCGCATTTGCTGGTGCCGGTCGTTACCGACCCGCGCAAAGCTGCGGGCGCGCTCGGCTGGGCGGTAAGCGAAATGGAAAAACGTTATCATATGTTTGCCGAAAGAGGCGTGCGCGACGTAACGGGATACAACAAACTCGTCGAGACGCTTAAAAAGGAAGAACCCGAGCTTACCAAACTTCCGCAGATAGTTATAATAGTCGACGAGCTTGCCGACCTTATGATAACCGCGCCCAAAGAGGTTGAAGATTCGATAAACCGTATCGCCGCCAAGGCGCGCGCGGCGGGAATGCACCTGCTTATAGCGACTCAGCGTCCGTCGGTTGACGTTGTGACGGGCGTTATCAAGGCGAATATACCTACGCGTATCGCGTTCTCGGTTTCTTCGCAGATAGACAGCCGCACTATTTTAGACAGCGCCGGCGCCGAAAAACTGCTCGGCAGAGGCGATATGCTCTTTGACCCGATAGGCGCCAACAAACCGCGTCGGCTTCAAGGTTGTTTTGTTTCCGATGAGGAGGTCGAGCGCGTAGTCGATTACGTCAAACGCAGTGCGCAAGCCGATTATGACGACAGCGTTATGGATGAAATCGAGCGTCAGGCGGTAAACCCGAAGCAGAAGGGCTCTCAGGCGCAGACCGCACAGGGCGATGAGGAGGGCGACGCCGATTTAATGCTTGACGACGCCATCCGCGTCGTAGTCGAAGCGGGACAGGCTTCAACCTCGCTTTTGCAGCGCCGCTTGAAGCTCGGTTATTCCCGCGCGGCGAGGATAATCGACCAGATGGAGGAACGCGGCGTAGTAGGTCCTTATGAGGGCTCAAAACCGCGTAAAGTGCTGATAACGAAAGAACAGCTTATGGAACAGGAAGCAAGGGGCGAATGAACAGAGACATCCGTAAAATGAAAAAAGTGGTAGCCGCGGTAGTTGCGGCTACCATATTGATTATAACTTTAATAAACTATTTGATCGGCGAGTATCGGGCGGCTAAGGCAAAACCGATAACCGAGGATTCTTTCGTGCGTATGCTCGACGTCGGTCAGGGCGACTGCATACTGCTTTACAGCGGCGGGAAAGCGGCGCTTATCGATACCGGCACGAAAGCGTATGCCGACGGTATAGCAAAAGAGCTTAAAAACGAGGGAATAAAGTCGCTTGACCTTATGGTTATAACCCATAACCATACCGACCATATGGGCGGTATAGTTCCGCTGACGCAGGAGTTCAAAGTTAAAAAGCTTATTGTGCCTGACTTAAACAAAACCGATGAGAAAACCGAAAAAATGCAAACCGCCATTTCAAACGTCAAAGAATCCGGCGGCAAGTGCGAAACGGCAAAACGAGGCATGAAAATTTCACTCGGCGATTTCGATATAACCGTTATAGGCTGTTACTATGACGAGGCGGATGAAAACGACCGCAGTATCGTGCTTAAAGCTAAAATCGGTAAATGGCGTTTCCTCTTTACCGGCGACGCGCAGGAGCCGACCGAAAAGCGGCTTATGGAGGACGGCGCCGACGTTCGGTGCGACGTGCTTAAAGTAGGTCATCACGGCAGTATGTACGGCACAAGCGAGGAGTTTTTGGAGGCGGCGTCGCCGAGCCTTGCCATGATTTCCTGCGGCAAGGGCAACAGATATTCTCATCCGCACGACGTCGTGCTTATACGATTAAAGGAAGCCGGCGTGCAGTATTTCCGCACCGACATTTCCGGCGCGGTCACGTTCACGGTAACGGAAAAAGAAATAAAGGTTGATAAAGAAAAATAAACCTTCGGCGCACTGTCAAAGCAGTGCGCCGGGTTTTTGTGCAGCAGGTATTGCAATATTTAAGTAACTATGCTGTAAAAGCGTTGAGATATGACGAGATTCGCCCGACGCAACGCGTCGGCACGCACGCGCCCTCGACAAACGTCCACAGGAAGTTTGTCGTTTTGCTTCGCAAAACCGGGCTGTTCGAATCTCGCCGTTTCAATGAAACTAAAAAGAAGAGTTGTACCTACGGTACAACTCTTCTTTTTGGTGACCCGGACGAGATTCGAACTCGTGTTACCGCCGTGAAAGGGCGGTGTCTTAGGCCACTTGACCACCGGGCCGCTGGTGGCTGTAATTGG
>JAFZIW010000092.1 GCA_017554125.1 Clostridia bacterium
AGTTCCGCCCGGCATAAGGAAGGCGCCTTGACCGACACTGCAACCGAATGCAAGCGCCCAAAGCCCCAACGCCGTAAGATACGGCAAAGGCCTGATGCTTTTATCTCTTTGCATCTTTTTACTCCTACTTCCACTCCAAAAGTATTACTGAAGCGCCGCTTCGTATGCGCCGATCCCGTCGGCGGCTTTTTCATACAGCACCTTTATTTCCCCTATCTTCGCCTTAACTTCGTCATCGGAAAGGGTCCTTCCGTTACCGGGGCGGTATTCCTCGGCAATTTCGGAAGCCAGAGCGGCAAGCGGTGTCATACCTAAATTAGAGCATACGCCCTTCATGGCGTGCGCCGCCTCGAAAAGCGCCGTGGTGTCCATCGAATCGCCTGCTTCAATAAGCGCGTCAACTACCCCACTTTTCGGGAATTTTCTTATGTGTTTATCAATAAGCTTTTCAACGCGAAGTACGCTGATGGCTTTTTCATAATCGCCGCCTATCATCTGATACAGTTCTGCAATAGTCATAGTTTTTCTCCTTTTGCTCCGATTTCACGTTCTATAAGCATTTCAAATTCCGCCACGGGAAGCGGACGCGAGAAATAATAGCCCTGAACGATGTCGCAACCGATAGTTTTGAGTATTTCAAGCTGACCCTCGGTTTCAACGCCTTCCGCAACGACGGTCACTCCTAAATACTTTGCAATATCGATAACCATACTCACAAGCCGCCTGTCGGTCTCGTTGGTTTCAATATCGCGGATAAATTTCATATCGATTTTTATTACGTCAATAGGCATTGAAGAAAGCATATTGAGCGACGAATATCCCGAGCCGAAATCATCCATTTCAATTTGGAATCCCGCGTTGCGAAGCCCCGAAATCACCTCGAGCAACTGATTTGCGTTATCGGTATAAGCGGATTCGGTAACCTCAAGTTTAATCTCGTTATACGAAAGACCGTTATCTTCCAAAAGCTTTTTAAGCCTATTCACAAGCGAAAGGTCAAAAACGTCCGCACGCGACAAATTAACCGAAACGGGCAGTTTATAATTATACTTTTTGACCCACTCCGAAACCTGAGACGCCGCCTTGCGCCAAACGTAACTGTCGACTAAACTTATAAGTCCGTTACCCTCGAAAAGCGGAATAAAACTGCCGGGCGATACCATTCCGAGTTCCGGGTGACGCCAGCGTATAAGCGCTTCCGCGCTTACAAGCTTCGGCGGGTTATGCTTGATATTATACTTAGGCTGATAAAAGACCTCGAACTGCTCCTCGGCTATCGCGGCGCGAAGGTCGTTAAGAAGCCGCTGATTAAGCATCTCGCGCTTACGCATATCGTCATTGTATTCTTTAAGCGGATGCTGATAATCGCCGCGAGCCATATTGCAGGCAGCCCGCGCCCGATCAAAAAGCTGAGTCGGGTCGACGCCGTCTATCCACACCTCAACGCCCATACGAAGATGCACGTTTACGTTAGGCGAAAAAGCGTTTACCTTTTTTTGAAGACGGTCTAAAACCTCGGCGTAATCATCCTGATGTATACAGTAGATATAGAAACTGTCCGCATCATAGCGGCTCGCGATACCTACCGTTTCAGCGAGGAAAGCGCGTATTTCTTCGCCCATCAACCGAAGCACGTCGTTTCCGAATTCTCTGCCGTTAAGCGCGTTGAGCGAATGAAACTGTTCAATATTTATGGCGAGCGCGTCAAGCTTCAATTCCTTATGATATGTAAATAAACGGTTAGCATATTCGCGGAAGAAATTGCGGCTGTAAAGACCGGTGAGCCTGTCGCGTTCGGCGGCGGAGATCAACTGTCTGCCCTCGCTGAGCTCGATAATACGACCTACGCGGGCGAGGATCACCTCGTGCATATCAAACGGCTTGGTGATAAAATCCGCCGCGCCCATCTGAAGCGCTTTAAGCTCCGCGCTCTTTTCGGCGGTAAGAACTATTACGGGGATGCCTTTCATATGCTCGCTTGCGCTCATTGCTTCAAGAACTTCAAAGCCGTTCATTACCGGCATCATCAAGTCAAGCATAACAAGCGACAGGTCCTCAATATGCTCGTTTATCAGTTCGAGCGCGATCTTGCCGTTTTCGGCATAAATCACCTCGTAATTATCCTCAAGTATAATGCCGAGCGCGTCGCGGTTTATCTCCTGATCGTCAACCACAAGCACAAGATGGTTTTTTTCAATTTGTTTAGGCTTAATCATGGCAACTTCTCCTCAAAGAAAACGCGTTAAAATAAGTATAATACACCACAATATACTATTAAATATTATAGCATAATATATATTGGATGTCAATGAAGCCGAAGATAAAAAGCACCCCGGCAATATTGCCGGGGATATTGCAAAAAGCGATATTAAACGGCTTCAGTCGGTAAAAAGCGACTGACCCGGTTCGATTTTGTAATTCTTATCGTTATAGTTAAACCATAACCTCTGCGCCGTGGGGTTGAATGCGCGGCGACCGTCCGCGCTGACGTGAAGAGTGCGAAACGCCTTAACGTAATCGTGAATCTCGATATTTGTAGCGTACCATACGCCGTCGTGTCCGGCGAGTTTTTCGCATATTTTAATACTATCGCAAAGTTTTGAAATATTAACGGCAAAATCCATTGATAATTCTGACAGCTTACTTTCTGCCAAAGTAATCACCTCAATTACACCGTAGCATAAAAAGTCGAACCTTGCAATAGTGAAATCGCGGCGATGCCTCGGTGAAATCTTCCGCTTTCAGCGTCAGGTGAAATCGAGCGTTCCACGCTCGGTGAAATTAAATCCGTCCTTCACCCGCACGAAGTGCGGATTTCACCACGAAGTGATTTCACCGCCAGTCAGGGCGATTTCTCCCGTCCGAAAGGACGGATTTAGTTGAAAAGACTCATCTTTTGGTAGACAAAAGATGAGTCTTTTCTGGTGGGGACGGTTGGGATCGAACCAATGACCTCATGCATGTCAAGCATGCGCTCTAACCAGGCTGAGCTACGCCCCCGTATGCTACCCGAATATAATAACACACTTTCTCCGTTTTGTAAAGCAAAAAACAGTTGAATCGGTAATATTTTAATGATATCATAGTTTACGGGGTGATATATATGAATAAAACCGCGATACAAAAGCGGCTTTATGCCGAAAGCGACGCGAAATACCGGGATTTAGCCTCAAAGCTGACGCCGACTTTAAAAGCCGATACAATAATCGGCGTACGCACGCCCGCTTTAAGAAGTATTGCGAAAGAGATACTTGCCACCGGTGATTATGAGGATTTTCTTTCCGATCTGCCGCATAAGTATTTCGACGAAAACCAGCTCCACGCTTTTATCATTTCCGGTATCAAAGATTTTGATTTATGTATCGGCGAGGTTTGTAAATTTCTCCCTTTTATAAATAACTGGGCTACCTGTGACCAGATGTCGCCGAAGGTTTTTGCAAAGAATAAGGAGAAACTGTTACCTTATATATATAACTGGGTAAAAAGCAAAGATACCTATACTGTCCGTTTTGGCGTGGGTATGCTTATGGCGCATTATTTGGACGGCGATTACAAGGCGGAATACCCCAAAACCGTAGCCGCGATACATTCGGACGAATACTACGTAAATATGATGTGTGCATGGTATTTCGCCACCGCGCTCGCAAAGCAATACAAAAGCGTTATCCCGTATTTTGAAAAGCGGAAGCTTGATAAATGGGTACATAACAAAGCGATACAAAAAGCGCGGGAGAGTTACCGCGTAGGCGACGCCGAAAAAGAATATCTCAAAACGCTTAAGATTAAATAATCAAGCTTTTAATAAACCGAAACGTCCGGCAATTACGCCGGACGTTTTTAATATAAAAAAGCACCGACCTTTCGGTCGGTGCTCTATTAAACTGTCAAGAGACTGAATTAGTCATTCTCTTTTCTTCTGCGATATACAAAGCCAGCGCCAACGCTTACAGCCATAACTGCCAAGAGCAGAGCTATAAGAAGAGCAATGTTGTTATCGCCGGTTACCGGAGAACCGCCGTTTGCGGTATCAGTTGTAGCAGCGGCAGCATTGTTCTTAACTGTTAAGGTGGTCTGAGCAACACCGTCATCAGTGGTGATCGCTACAGTGTAGTCGCCGTTTCCAAGGGTCTTAAGATAATCCTCCTTGAAGGTAACAACCGCATTGCCCTGATCGTCAGCGGCAACGTCATAGTTGGCGGGGTCTACTACCTGGCCGTTAACCTTAACGGCGGTGAGCTTATCCTTCGCAAACTTAGCGGTAAAAGCAACCGCTTTAGCGTCGTCAGCATCATAAACAGCTTCGTTTTCTTCGGTCTTACCAGCGGTCTGCTCTACGTCATAAGATACGAGCTTCGGAATAGTTACTATGGACTCTTCGTCTACATATCCGCAAACCTTGCAGACGTTGGCTTTCTTGCCTTCTTTTTCGGTTGTGGCTTCTTCAAGAATCTTCTCTTCGAAGTCATGAGACTCGGATTCGCCTATAACCTGTTTGCAGACTGTGCACTCTTTCCAGTGAGCACCGGAATCGGATTTCCAATCGCCTGCGGTGTGGTTACCTGTAGCCTTGATTTCCTTGGTTTCGCTCGAAATAGTTTCGCCGCAAACCGTGCACTTAATTACCTCGGTATAAGAACCGGCAACCGCACAAGTAGCGTCAACTACGTTTTCTTTTGTTGCTGCGCCAGGAGTATGATCGGCAAGGTCAAGTTCAGCATCAGAGCCTTCGATTATAGCGCCGCAATCATCGCACTTGGTGTAAGCGCCGTGGCCCTTAGTCTTGCAGGTGGAAGGAACGGCGGGAACCTGAGTGGTATGCTCGTGTAAGCAACCAACAACTGTGATCTTACCGTTTGTAATGCCGAAAACAACATCTTCTTCATCAATGTTGTAAACGTTATCCTGTTTGTAAGAAATCTCAATAGCTTTGTCGCCTTCTGTAGCTTCATTCGAAACGGTGAAGTTAAGAGTTGCATAAACCATGTCGCCATTGGTGTTAGCGCCGCCATTGAACCAGTTAAGCGTTACAGGGCTTGTAAGCTTAGCAGGCGCCTGTGACTGGCCGCCTAAACCTGCATTATACGCAACAGAGTTAAGCGTTAAGTCAGACGGGAACGTAAGGCTAAGTTTGAGCGAAGCAACACCGGGATTGTTAACCATGCTGATGGTTATATCCTTGGTTGCGCCTTTCGTAGCAGTCTCAGTCGAAACGACAAGAGTCGGATCGTTTCCAGCAGACGCGGTAATCACAGCGCTTATAGAAAGCGTAGCAATAAGCGCAACTGCTAAAAGAATTGCCAATACTTTTTTCATAATTTTGACCTCCAAAAAAATTCTTGGTATCATAGGGCTCGCGCCCTTATATACACATAGATTATAACAAAGCAAAACGCATATGTCAAGCGTTTTTATATCATTTCAGGCGGTAAATAGAGGAAATTTTCAAAAGTTTATGCAAAATGTATGAATACGGTGACGAAGAGTATACAAAATATACCTTTTACGGCTCGTTAACCGAATAATTTTTTTCGAGAATTAATGCTCTCATATACACAAAGTCGTTTGAAAGAATAACGCCGTTGCCACTGATATCGGTGAAGACGCTCACCTCGACGGTACTGTCCGAGAAATGTTTTCTCAGCCTTACGAGGTCCTTTACGTCGAGAACGCCGTCAATATTGGCGTCGCCGAGGACAAAGAACTCTTCGCCGGGTTCTAAAACCTCATCGCAGTCGGTACAGCACAAATCGCCGGTATAGCCCGGCTGAGTCATTGAAATCGGGCGCGCGTTTCTTATTTCGGTATGCGCGTGTAAACACGCCGCGACGTTAACATAGCCGTTTATAACCGAAAAATCGACGTTATTCTCGTCAATATCGCATACGTCGTCGGGGTCAAATTCGAGCGTGATATACTTTTCGCCCGTGGGAATACCGTCGGGCGCCGTAAAATTCAGCGTTGCAAAAACCGCGCTCCCGCTGAAAACCGAAAGCGAAACCCAGTTAATTATCACCGGTGACGCAAGCGGAGCCGGCACATCGCAACCGTCGGTAAAATCAGGACCGTAGGTCACAGAGTTGAGTATCAAATCGGAATCGTAATAAAGCCGAATTTTCGCCGACGCGATACCGGGAGAATTCTTTATGCTTACGGTAACGTCAAACGTACTGTTCGGAAGCACGCTCACGGATGAAATCTCAAAAACAGGGGCGCCGTCCGCCGACGCCGTAAAGGACGGCACCGCAAGTACCGTAAAAGCAAGCAAAAGCGCCAAAAGTATCGAAAAGGTTCTTTTCATATCGGACCTCCGAAAGCATAAGTTCACATTTTAATTTACACCCTGACGGCGGTTTTGTCAATACGCCGGACATCGGGGAAAACTATTCGCCGAGCTTCCACGCGTCGGTCAAAACCCTATAACGCTCTTCGAGTTTTTCCTTTTGCTCGGGCGTAAAACCGTATTTCGCGTCGAGAATTGAGTGAACGCGTTTGAGTTCGTCGAAATGCTGCTGTTTTTTGGTGGTTGAGGTTACGTTCGTACCGTGCATACGGTAGTAATTAAGAGGTTTATTCTTGAAAGCCACCTTGCCCCGCTGCATGACCGAAAGGTAAAAATAGTAGTCGCCGACCTGGCGAAACGAGCCTACTTCGCCGAATATATCCGAATAATCGTCCTTCTTTATCACGGCGGAAGAGACGTTTGCAATAGTGCAGTTCAAGAAAGCGTAGTTCTTTATTTCGCTTTCGCCGTCGTTTACGAAATCCCTGTTCCAATGCCCGGTCCGCATAAGGTCAATTTCGGGTTTTATGGTTTTGACTATCACTTTGCCTGACCTGTCGATAAAGGCGGTATCGGCATAGGAAATGACGATTTCACGGTCACTTTCGATAGGAGAAACAATCGAAGAAAGCATTTTTCTGTCGCAAAAATCATCCGCTTCGGCTATCCATATATAATCCGATTCCGCGTTTTCGATAGCTTTCCTCCACTGCTTAAAGGGCGAGCCGCTGTTTTCGGTGTTGTAAATTTTCTTAACTGAAATGTGTTTTGAAAGCTCGGGCACTATTTCATCTATCACTTCGCGGCTGTTATCGGTCGAGCAGTCGTCGAGAATAATCAGTTCGTTTATTTTATAGTCCTGGTACAATATCGAGTAAAGGCGCTCGTACAGAAAATCAGCATAGTTGTAGTTCGGTATTGCCGCCGTTACGGTAACGCCACCACGCGCTCCGGCGTTTTTTTCGGCGGCGGCTATAACGTCTCGACGCTCGATTTTCTTCTTTATTACGTATCTGTTGCTCGAATATTTCTTATAGAAATACGCCATATCGGCAAACGCGCTGGCGAAAAGCGGAAAGCCGCCGCAAAGACAGCGCATATAGTATTTGAAAAACATTTTCTGCTTTCGCGGGCTGATACCGAGCAGTTTCTGATAGCTTTTATTTTCGGTGAGGTTATATTTTTTCGAGAGTTTGCCAAATTTACGCAAAAACGGAACGTGTTTAACAAGTCCCCTTTCCTTTGCCGGAACGTAAAGCGCGAAACAGATTATCTGATTAAAGACGACTATATCCAAAAGTTTTTCATAATCGGGGTTTGATTTAATACGGCTTTCGAAAATATCCACCGCTTTAATGATATCGAGGCGCTTAAACGAAAGAACGGAATTCTGTACAGACCCTTTTCGCTGAACGTAGTAATACCGCGCGTTTTCACAGTAAGCCACCCGCTCGCATTCGGCGACTATGGCGAGAATCGAAGCGACGTCCTCATTCATGATACCCTCGGCAAACGGATATTTTATGAGATATTCTTTTTTTATCAGTTTGTTGCAGGGCGAAGCCGCAAGTCCGGTCGAAATAAGCGAATAGCGGCTTACCTTACCGTTAAACGCATCACAGAGTATCTGACCGTCGGTTTCGGCGTCGACACAAACGATATCACAAGCCGTGACGTCGGCATCAGATTTGACCGCGGCGGCATACATTTCGCCGTAAAAGCCGTCGGAAATATAATCATCGGAATCGATAGAGGAAATATAACCGTATTTCGCGGCGCGAACCGCCTTGTTTCTCGAAGCGCCGGCGCCGAGGTTTTTCTCATTCTTGATGAAAACGATATTGCAGTCGTGTTCATTTATATACTTTTCAATGATTTCGGCGGTATTATCCGCGGAAGCGTCGTCAACAAGTATTATCTCGTATACAAAACCGTCGAGCTGACCGATAAGCGAATCCAAACACTTCCGGATATAACCGGCGGTATTAAAACACGGAATAATAATGCTTATTTCCTTTTTCATTACAAGCCCTCCGAAAGGCAAATGTTCGTTTCAAATATAATACCACATTTTTTGAGTTATGGCAACAAAAAAGAATATTCTTTATCTGCCGTCTGATGTCCGGCATCTGACATCCGGTCGTCGAAGAGGATCGCCCGGCGCAACTGTTGCGCCGGCACGCACGCGAGCTTTGCGACCGTTCACCGAAAGGTCGCAATTTGCCTGTCGGCAAACCGCCCTGTTCGATCCTCTCCTTTGCATAAAAGGAATAGCGGGATATACCCTGACGGATATATCCCGCTTTTGGTGGAGACGAAGAGGATCGAACTCTCGACCTTACGGATGCGAACCGTACGCTCTCCCAGCTGAGCTACGCCCCCGAAACTTTTGCTCTATGTATTTTAACGCCTTAATACCGTTTTGTCAAGAGAAAGCCGAGGAAAATTTCCCCGGCTTTATTCTCAATATAGCCACAAGCGGCAAAAAAGCGCGTTAAAGCATGGCTTCAATAGCCGCTTTGTCACAATATCCGACCTTTTGCGCGGTTATTTCACCGTTTTTGAATACCGCGAGCATCGGTATACTCATAATGCCGAATCTGGCGGCAAGCGCCGGATTTTCATCCACGTTGACTTTACCGACGATTATATCGTCGCGCTCCTCGGCAATTTCGGATACTATCGGCGCAAGCATCCTGCACGGACCGCACCAGTCGGCGTAAAAATCCACAAGCACCGGTTTTTCGGCGGCGCCTACCACAGTATCAAAATCGGCGTCGGTTATTTTTACTTCAAAGTCAGTCATTTCTATTCCTCCTTGGATTTATAGTAGAGCATACAGTGGCAGAAGCCCTCAAAGTCAGGGTCGGCGATCTGCTCGCGGAACTCTTTGCACATACATTTATATTCCTCTGTTCTCGCAGTCCTGCACGGGCAGTAACCGCCGGTGCGTTTGAGTCCCTCTTTTATGACCTTAACCACTTCACCGTCAGGGTTCAGTTTAACAGCCACTTTACTCACCCCGTTTTCTGTCACGTTAATATGTTTTCACAAATTTCAAGCAATATCCCTATTCAGACGTCAGACCGTATGCGCGTAAGCGGCGCATTAGAATATTTCAACATCCCAGTCGGAGAGATACTGGAAGAGACGGGTCAGGTCTTTGTTGTTGACCGTACCGTCGCCGTTGACGTCAAGCGCAGATACGCTTACGGCGATATCCCAATCGGAAAGATAGCGGAAAAGACGCGTCAAATCTTTATTGTTCACGGCGCCGTCGCCGTTTATATCGCCCGGATTTTTTTCGGTCAGCGCGGGATAATCTTTTTCATCCATAAGCAAACCGCAAACGGCACACTCTTTATGCCAATGACCGCTTATACCGATATCCGCGGCTACGTCTATTATCCAGCCTTCCGAAACGTGGCCGGTAATCGGCGTAACACTGCCGCTTGAAAGCAAAACACCACAGTCCTTACAGTAAACGTCACCGGAGTAGCCCTCGTTAAGACAGGTCGCCGCTTTTACGTTTACGGGTTCTCCCGGAGTATGCTCTTTAACCGGCGTATTCGCACCTTGCAAAAGCAGAACGCCGCACTCGACGCAGTAAATATCGCCGGAATAGCCTTCTTCGGTACAGGTCGCCGCCCTAACGCCTATCGGCTCGCCCGGAGTATGCCCTTTAGCGGGTATAACGTGACCCATTTCAATAGGCATTTCGCAAACCGAACAGCATATATCGCCGGAATAGCCCTCTTCGGTACAGGTTGCCGGTTTCGCGTTTATCGGCTCGCCCCTCGTACAGGTATGCTCACCCTGATAATTCAGATTTGTAGGCACGCCGTACGGCTCGTAAGGCATAGAGGAATATACCGGTATTTTGAATGTGTATACGGCATTGGCATTGGTAATGCAAGCCTTGCGCATGCTCGCCGCCTTATTGCACTGGTCGTAAAGCGCCGAGGCGTACTGATGCCATAATTTATCGGTGTTTTTAACGTTGAAATCCATATAGTAATATGTATCCTGACCGGCACTTATGTAACCTGTTCCGTACTGTTTTGCACCGCCGATTATTGCCGCCCTGCGGCTTATCCAACCGTGTTCTTTGGCGTATTTAAGGCCGTTTCCTATGACGTCGCCGCCGTAAGCGCCGTAATTAAAGAAATTGTAATAACCCTCATAGCCTTTGCAGGTACCGCTTATAAGACCGCTCGTGCCTTTTGTTCCCTGCTCCGTTATTATGGTTGAAGCTATAACGTAGGGACTTACTCCCGATTCGCTCGCCGCCGCCATAATATCATCTATATACGCATCGGGTTTGCCGTCGTATCCGGTTGCAAGAAACGTACCCGCGACGACCGTGCGAAGTCCGGCGGCATTTTGCAGATTAGAATTATACGATTGCTCCAAAAACGTAAAAACATTCGGGTATGAAGACTTTTCATTTGTGACGGTAAGGGCGTTGCGCGGATCCATAAAAAAGGCTATCGCTTCTCTTGAAGCAAAGGTCCATCTGCCCTCTCTTATATGCTCGGGATTATCAACGTCGGCACGGACGTCGCGCCACACCTCGCCGTATGATAACTCGACCCACTTTCTGGTAGAGAACATATTACTTGCGCAGTATTCGAGTTCTATTGCGGCGTCAAGACCTATATTCACGTTGTCCGCCACGAATATCCAGTTCGGATACGACGCGTGAATACTTCTGAGCGCATCTCTGTAATCCTCGGGGAAATTCAGAAGATTCTTTTCAAAATCAGCGTTATATGTATATACCGGAGTCGAAGCCGGTTGTTTTATCTCTTCAACGTATTTGCCGTAAACGTAACCGGTTTTGCCGCTCACCGTAACGTTATACCACGTCTTACCGCCGCCTGACACAGCCTCGTTACCCGTAACCGTACCGTTTATTTGTACAATAGTTCCGTAGCTCAAATATAAAAGAGTATTTGAGTTTACCGTAGTGGCTTTATCGCGCAGGCGCACGGCGTCGCCGGTGATTTTACCCTGCCTCGCCGAGTCCGCAAAAGCCGACGGCATAAGCACCGACGCAAAAAGGAGAGCAGCACAAATAAAAACGCTTAAAAACTTTAACGCTTTACGCAAGGCCATTCCCCCTTTTAACAGACTGTAAAATTATTATACCTTTTTCGGCGCATTATGTCAACCGCCAAATACAGGAATGCCGACAGCACGCGTCTGTCGGCATTTTTTCAATTCTCAACGTTTTTATTTTCCGATACGGTTTTGATATTGCTCAAAAGCTTATTGTAGGTCGCCGAAGTTATCCGTCCGAGCATTTCACCGTTATACGAGCAACAGACCTCGGTCGCCGACGATCTGAAAAATTCAAGCGTTTCGATCTTTCCGTCCACGTCAAGTATCTTTACGGTAAGCTCGCTTTCGCCCACCGCTTCGGTTGAAAAGTCGACAAGCGACATACTTACGAATTCCATATAGAAGTTCTGGAAGTTCTCGGAATCAATATGTTTATCGCCTAAACTTATGTCAAACTGTTCCTGCGCGTCCTCCGGGTTTTCGGAAATATCGAAGCTGTATACCCCTTGAGCCGAATTGAAAGTCATATTTTTAAGCTCCGCGATATATCTGATATAGACCGACTTGTTATAGAAATCGTCTTCGTTAAGCGAGAGGTATTCCGCCGCGGACGGCGATATCATTTTCACGGTATTCATACCGTCGCCGAAGAGCGCGTAATTGCCGTCCTCCTGCAAAGCGAACAGATATATAAAGCTTACACCGTTTGCGTGAAGCGTCAGCACCACGTCGGGATTATTCAGCCCGAATTCTTTTAATACGGCGGCGTCCGTATCAAGCGAATAAACGCCCGAAACCGAAATGCCCGACGAAAACGCGGTAAGCACCGAGTCTATCGACTGTTGACTGCCGTATCGGCTTATCGGCGATACGATCCTGTAAGCAAATCCCACCTTTGAAACGTCTTCTTCGGAAATCTGCCTTATGGAAATCGGGTGCATAAACTTACTGCCCGAAACGGTGAGACTGTCAAACGTCATAAGCGTACCCGACTGGGCGTAATCGCCCATATCGGCAAGTGAGGTCACCGGCGGCACCGAGTCGGTATTGGCTAGGTCTAAAAGCGTGAATTCAAACTCGCTTACCTCAGATTCGGACACGAGATATATTTTCTCATCTATCGACGAATACAGATAAACACCGGTTTTATCGGGAGAAAGCTCGCCTATTAAAAGCGTAAAATCGCCGAGGCTTTTTGAAGCTACCGAAACGGTGGTGACAGGCGTATCAAGTCCGCAGTCTTCGCGCGTTTTCTTATCTATTTCCAATATCGCCCGCAAGCTTGCGGCGGAAGAAATTATGTCTTCGGTTTTGTAAACCGATATTTTGCTTTCATCCACGCCTTTTACGTACCATTGCATTTCTTCGCCGGATTCGCCCGCCTTGGGATAAAACGAAAATTCGCCGTTTTTATTCTTTACGGTGACCGAATCAAACTTATCCACGGCGTCGCCGTAATTGCTGACGTTTAACGTTTCGGTCTTCGGCGTCGACGCGGTATCGTCGTCTTTTTTCAGCTTGGGTATAAATCTAATCACGGCAAGAGTACCGCCGACAAGCAAACACACCGCGAGAACCGCCGCGACGATGCTTAATACAGTGCGCTTTTTCGAGGATTTGAGCTTTTCTTTTTTATGCTCGGGCGGAGCGGAAAAAACGGTACTTTCCTCCTGCTCGTTTGCCGGAGTCTCATCTGTTATCTCCTGCTTCTCGGTAAAGTCATCCATCAGGCATTTCTCCTTCTGATATAAACGAATACGCTTACAGCCACTATCAAAAGCGGTATTACCCACTCATAGATGATCTTTATCCGCTTTACCGATTTCGCGTTGGTAACGAAAGTATCTCTCGTTATCGATTTAGTCAGGAAATCAAGTCCCGTACTCTTTACGCCCGCGGCTCGCTCCGAACAGGCGAGAGCCACTTCTTTATTGGAATAGCCCTGCATTTCGGCGTACTGAGCGATGAAATCGATACTGCTGAAAGCGTAAACGTAGCTTGTCATCAGCTCGTTATCCGAATTGTAATCCGATTTCTTTGATTCAATGACCGAATAACACTGTTTTTCACCGACCTCTGAATGCGTCAATTCACCGTTCTCGTCGGTATCCGCAACAATAGCGGTTTCGGGACATGCGATAACACCGTTGACCTTGATGCCCGCCTCTGACGGTTTGCCTATTTCAAGCGGAAGATTATTACTCGTAATACAGCTTTTTATTCCCGAAAACGCGGAATCGTCAAAATCATCGTCATCCGAGTGCTCGGCGGGTTCTGAATAAAGCACCGAGTAATCGCCGTATTGATAATAAGAGTTTTCAAGAGTGCTCAAGTCGACTACAAACGAATGGTCAACGTCTATTCCCCACTGCGATAAAAACTTTTCGAGGTTGGGAAGCTTTGTCAACGACTGGTCCGGGATATAAATCAGTCCCTTAGAAAGTTTACCGTCGTTTTCGAGGAATCTTGAAAACGCGTCAAGCTCGGCGCCGTCAAAATCCGCCGTGGGCGACATAATTACGGCGAGATCGTATTCCTCGGGTATTTCGGTTATCAGCTTGCTTCCGATAGTCTCGCATTCATAGCCGTAACGGTCAAGCAACTTTGTATAGTACGATGAATAATCTTTTTCGGCGTGACCCGTATATATTCCCACCTTTGCGATTCTTTCGGCGGAGCAATACGCTATGGCGCTTGTAAGCGCGCTTTCGAGATTGTTACCGGTTATCTGGGTCTCCATACCGTAGTAAGCGTACTGCGAATCGTAATCGTAAACGTTTTCAAAGGTTACGACCTTATGCCTGTCGCTTTCTTCGGCGGAAACGATAATATCGCCGTAGAAGGTAATTTCATTTTGGTATTTTTCCGCAACGGCGCGAAATTCCATATCGTAGGGATCGACGAATTCAAGTTCAAGGTTTTTACTGTAATTTTTGTAATTGTTGAGCAAAGTAAGCGTCTGTTCAAAATAATCGTCGCTGTCAACAATGCCGATATCCTGAACCAACTGGCTCATATAGTTAACGTAGGAGTATTCCGCGGCGCAAACGGTTATTTTAATCTTGCTATCGATATTTTTAACGTATTCCACGTTCTCCTTGCTCATCGAGTTTATTTTATCGGGCGTCATATCGAATTCCAGATGGAATCTTTCGCCGAGCACCGACAAAAGCCAGTTAAACAGTATAAGTACCGCAAGCACAAGGGCGATTATAGCTATTGAATAGCCGCCTTTTTTGAGGGCGAACTGACTGCGGAGTTTTTTTGTCTTTTTGTTTTTCGGCTCTTTCGATTCGCCGCCGGTTTTTGAAATGTTCATTTCGTTATTATCCATAATTCTCCGCCTCCTTATGCCCATCTTTTCTTTTCAAGCGAACGAACCGTAAGGAAAAGGAACGCCGCCGATATACTGAGAAAATAAATAATGTCGGGTATCGACAGTACCATTTTTCCGAAACTGTTCACCACCGAAACGAAAGCAATTTTATAGCAGATTTTTGAAATCCAGCCGATTCTTACGTAATTTGCGATATCGGTCATAAAAATCACTATGAAATTCACTACCAGCGTTATCATCGCCGCCATTGACGGACTCTCGGTAAGCGATGAAATAAACAAACCGATAGAGATAAGCGCCGCGCCGAGCAGGAACATACCGAGCAACGCGTAAAGATAACTGAAAACGTTAACTTTGATATTCGACGCGATTATGATCTCATAAATTACCGTAGGCGCAAAGCCTATGGCGTAAACGCAGAAAGCGGCAAGAAATTTGCCAAGAACAACGCCCGAAAGTCTCACGGGCGAGGTAAAAATAATCTGGTCGATTCTCTGCCGGCGGTCATCGCTTAAAAGCCGCATTGTTATAATCGGCAAAGTAAATGTCGCTATCAGCGCCATGGAAACGATAAGCGACGGGAGCTCGGGCGAACCCGCCTCGTATAACCGCGAGAAAAACCAGCCGAAAAAGAAATAATAGAGAGCAAGGAAAATATACCCTATCGGCGTTTTGAAATAAGATTTGAATTCACGTTTGAAAATCGCAACCATTATTCCTCACCCTCCTTTTCCGCTGTTTGTTCCGTCTTTATTTCTTCATCCTCATTTGCCGCTTCCTCGGCAGGCTCAAAGTCTTCTTTAACCTCGCCGAGCAATTTGCGGACGGCGTCGCCGTCCCCCGCCTCGGTAAGGCGCAGGAACACCTGTTCAAGCGACATACCGCCCGAGGACATCGACAAAAGCGTTTTTCCGCTTTCGCTCACCTTTGCGGCAATCGCGGCTCTGATATCCTTTTTATCCTTCGGTACTATGCTGAAGTCATAGGCGTCTTTCTCTTTTTTCCCGAGCGAAATCACGCTTTCGACGTCGGCGATCGAAGAAAGCGTTTTTATCATACTTTCCTCGTCGCAGATTATGCGAACCTCAACGGTGTTACCGCCCGAAAGCTTAATTGCGAGATCTTCCGGCGTATCGTCGGCAATTATCTGACCTCTGTTAATGATTATTACGCGTTCGCAAACCGCCTGAATCTCGGAAAGAATATGCGAAGAAAGAATAACCGTATGATTTTTGCCGAGTTTGGCTATAAGATTTCTTATATCTATTATCTGCTTCGGGTCAAGACCCACGGTGGGCTCATCGAGAATGAGCACATCCGGGTTGCCGACAAGCGCCGCCGCAAAGCCGACGCGCTGACGGTAGCCTTTTGAAAGATTTTTGATAAGCCGGTTGCTTACGTCCGCTATTTTAACAAGCCTCATAATCTCGTTAATATGAGCGATTTTCGGAAATTTGACCTTTTTCAGGTCGTAAACGAAATAAAGGTATTCCTTTACGTTCATATCGGTATAAAGAGGCGGCATTTCCGGCAGATATCCTATCCGCCGCTTTGCCGCTTCGGGATTCTCGATAATATCGATCCCGTCAACCGTAACTTTTCCCTTAGTGTATGAAAGATAACCCGTTATGATGTTCATAACGGTAGATTTTCCGGCGCCGTTCGGACCGAGAAATCCCACAACTTCACCCTTTTTGATGGAAAAACTGATATTGTCCACCGCGAGGAAATTGCCGTATTTCTTGCTTAGCGATTTTACCTCTATCATAGATTTGCCTCCGTAATTACTGTGATTCCATTATAACACCCGCGAATGAAATTTTGTAAACTGAATGTTAAACTTTGCAAAACACATTTTAATACAAAACGCGCATTTTGTAAATAATATTTGAGGTGAAAATTTATGAAAAGAAAATTTATCGTTTTTATGGCGGCGCTTTTCAGTTGGTCGGCGTTCTTTTTGCCGGCGTATTTATATCTTGACCGCAACCTTTCAAACGGCAAAAAAGCGGTTGATAAAACCGCTGACAACGTTCCGTATTACGAGGTTCCCGAAAACCGCGGACTGGAATTTTTTCTGGAAGACGGCACAAAAATATTATTTTATCTTGATTTTACGGAAGAAATAGCGTATATTGTAAATATAAGCGTAAATAATGGGGAAAACTATGCTCCTCAACGTTACCCTGCCGACTATGAGTTTCATATTTCAGAAGCAACCGTTTCTTTACTTCTTGACCGCATCGGCGGACTCGAACTCAACATCGGCGGTGAAACGCTCCGATACACCGGAGAACAGATTCGGGATATTACCGAACAGGGGCTTACAAACGAAGCGAGACTCGATTTGCTTTATGCCGTTTGCAAACAGCTTTCAAAGAACGGTTTTAGCGACAGCGATTTTGTTTTTCTCATTGACAGTTCCGATGCAGACCTCGATATACCCACATGCGCCAACTGGCAAAAACACCTGAAAAGCTTGTTCGCAAACGCAATCTTTGTAAATTGGGAGTTATGATATGAAAAAAATCCTCGCTCTTGTGTTAATACTGTGCTTTCTTGCCCTTTGCGGTTGCGAAAAGGGTTTGAAAGACTATTATAACGACGTAAAAGATTTCTTTTCGGAGAAAAAAGACGATTTGTACGATACGGCTCAAAATCTCGGCGGCCGCATATCGTTATCAGGTAAAAACGGACTTAACGGTCACGACATAATAACGATAAAACCGGAAAGCGTTGAACCATTGTGCGGCGGCCTTTGCGCCTACGATAAACTGAACAAAACGCAAAAAAAGCTTTATTCGGTAATGCTTACCGCCATCGACGAAATGGAGCTGAGAATAATCGATATTACTCCGTACGTCGGTTCGGACGGATTCTCGGATACGGTCATAGTCCACAGGGCGATACTTTGCGACCGGCCGGATATGTTCTGGGCGCCCAAAACCTTTACCCTTCTGTCCATTGAAGACAGTTCCGACAGTTATCTTTGCTTCAAGAATTATCAGGATGAGGACGACAACGTCGGCTTCTTCGGTATCAGCAAGAGTCAAAGGCAAAAAATGCAGACGGAGCTTGAAAACGAGGTAAACGCTTTACTGAAAGACGCGAGCGCTTACGGTTCGGCTTTTGAAAAAGAAGTCTTTTTCCACGATTATATATGCGAAAACACAGAATACGACAACGATTCCGCTTCAAATTTAACCGACGCGAACCCGAACTCAATGACGGCATACGGCGCGCTTGTCGAAGGCAAGGCGATATGCGAGGGTTACTCAAAGGCGATGCAACTGCTCTGTCTTAAATCCGGTATTCCCTGCTGTACCGTTTACGGCGAACACAGCGGCGTACCGCATATGTGGAACATAATCAACCCGGGCGACGGTTTATACTATCTCGACGTCACCTTTGACGACAGTTCATCAAAAGCCGTATTGCATAACTGCTTCAACATAACGAAATCTCACATTGCAAAAGACCATGTGTTTGACGAGCCGTTTTCAAACGGCAAGAATTACACCAGCAGCGACGGATTCAACTTTTTCTGTGACGACTGCAACAATACGTCGCTTAACTACTACAAAAAATCCGGCGCGTATATCGACGACAATTACGCATCGGCATTGGCATATATCTCAAAGCTCGACCGCGCGGGCAAATCGCAGGCGGAGCTTAAAAACTATACCGCCCTTTCGCTGGACGCGGCTTTTGACCGTCTGGTTGAAAAAGCTCACGGCACGGTTGAAATCGAACGTTGCTACCGCTTTGAAAGCGAAGGAATAATCGTAGTGATATGGTAATTAGATTCGGAGGAACGACTATGAAAATGAGAAAGGTATTGGCACTGTTTCTTTGCGCTGTACTTCTTATCGGCTCGATTCCGGTAAGCGCCGCGAAAACCGTGCGTGTTTTCACTGCCTTAGTCAGTGAGAAGACGTACTGGTCAGGCGCGCCCACGGCGCAGGTCACCGCCGGTGATATCAACGGCGACGGCAAAGTCAACAACAAAGATCTCACAAGGCTTTTCCAGTATCTCTCCGACTGGGAAGTTGAGGTCGGCGAGGATCTCCTTGACGTCAACGGCGACGGCAAGGTAAACAACAAAGACCTCACGAGGCTTTTCCAGTATCTCTCCGACTGGGAAGTTGAAATATTCCCGGAGCCTGTCACGTGCGACCATTCCGGCGATAAACAAATCCGCGGCGTAACCGAACCCACCTGCGGCGTGGACGGCTACACCGGCGATACATACTGCCTGGATTGCGGTCGGGTTATAGCCACAGGCGAAATCATCCCCGCTACCGGCAGACACATCGAAACTGAAATCCGCGACGCAACCGAACCCACATGCGGTGAGGACGGCTACACCGGCGATACATACTGCCTGAATTGCGGTTTGCTTATAGCCACAGGCGAAATCATCCCCGCCACCGGCAACCACACCGGCGGCACGGCCACCTGCCACAGCGGAGCGATATGCGAGGTATGTGGCGCCGAATACGGAACTTACGATTACAATAATCACGACGGCGGCACGGCAATAGTAGGCGCCTGCGATCCCACCGATACCGAACCCGGCTATTCCGGCAACGAGATCTGCCTCGGTTGTCAACAGGTGCTTTCCTACGGTAACTATTATGACAAATCGCATACTTACCACTACGGTGACGACAGCGCAACCTATTATCATCCGGGAATTTGCGCGTTCTGCCGCAAGGAATACTATGCGCAGATGTCGGCTTACGACTGCTTAAACGAGAATCAGAAGGGCTTTTACCGCCGATTACAGAATATGGTATATTTCCTTGAAATGAGCCTGGTTCAGGTAACCGAATACTGCGGTGACTTTACTACGTACGAGGATGATATAAATATCGCGCTCACAGCGCTTTCCCATGACCGACCCGATATGTTCTGGATTCCGCGGAATATTTATGTTTTTTACAGTTATAACAGCCGCACAGGTCAGATTATCGATGTATACCTGACCTTTAATCCGGAAGAATACTACAACACCGCCGAAAACCAACGGGAGGTCTACGGCTTGGACGAAGCTATGCGTGACGCAATGCTTGAACAGCTTGACGCAAAGGTCGATGAGGCGGTAGCGCTGACCGCAAGCCTTGATAACAACTTTGAAAAGGAGATCGTGATCCACGATTATATCTGCGGACACGTCCGGTATGATTATGATACCGCCGGTATTTCCAACCCGTATGCCACCGTGGGCGCCGACCCGACCGCGGGCGGCGGATATAACCCGTTATCCTTTACGGCTTACGGCGCGCTTGTCAACGGCCGTGCCGTTTGCGAGGGCTATTCACGCGCAATGCAGCTTATCTGTCAGAAAATAGGCATACCCTGCGGTCTTATTACCGGATTTGCAAACGGCAAGGGACATATGTGGAACATAATAAACCCGGGCGACGGCTGTTATTACCTTGACGTTACCTTTGATGATACCACAATAGATCTTGATTCATACGGGCTGACTTGTATATACACCCACTTTAATATCACAAAACTTGAAATGGAAGCCGACCACATATTTGATGATATGTATTATGAAGGCGCTCCGACTGAGTATTATGATGAAACCGGTATGGGTCCGTACATTATAGAATATAACTTCTTTGATACCCACGGCGATAACACAGCGCTTGAATACTACACGGCCACAGGCGCTTATATTGCCGGAAGCGATGCCGAAAACGCGGCAAATTACGCAATGGATATGTACAACAAGGGTTATACTTACGTTGCGCTGAAATTTGAGCCGGCTATCGGAAGCGACAATGCGTATAACGCAGTTAAAAAAGCGTTGAAAAAACAACGCAAAGATATCGACAACCGTTATAACATTATAGGTAACGATATAATAATCATTAAATTCATATCCTGACCTTTTGGAGGAAAAAACTTGAAAGACATTAAAGAAATATTCGGCAGCTTCGTTTTTGACGACGAGGTTATGAAGGAACGTCTGCCGGATGATACTTACCTTATACTTAAAACAGCCATTGACGAGCGTAAGAGTATCGACCATTCAATAGCCGATACCGTCGCGGAGGCTATGAAGGAGTGGGCGATCGAGAAAGGCGCGACTCATTTCACGCACTGGTTCCAACCCATGACCGACATAACCGCCGAAAAGCATGACAGTTTTATTTCCCGCGCAAAAGACGGAAAAGTGATGCTTGAATTCTCCGGCAAAGAGCTGATAAAGGGCGAGCCGGATGCTTCCAGTTTCCCGTCAGGCGGACTTCGCGCGACCTTTGAGGCGCGCGGATACACCGCGTGGGACCCGAGCTCGTACGCGTTCGTTAAGGACGGTACGCTCTGCATACCTACGGCGTTTTGCTCGTACGGCGGCGAAGCGTTAGACCAAAAAACGCCGCTTCTGCGCTCAATGGACGCGGTAAACCGCCAGGCGATGCGTATAGTTAAACTGTTCGGTATGAACGACGTTAAACACGTAAATACGATGGTAGGTCCCGAGCAGGAATACTTCCTCGTTGACCGGGAACTGTTCAATAAGCGCCCCGACCTTGTTTTCTGCGGCAGGACGCTGCTCGGTGCGAAACCGCCGAAGGGTCAGGAAATGGAAGACCATTATTTCGGCGTTATCCGTCCGAGAGTGGCGGCATTTATGCGCGACCTTGACCGGAAGCTGTGGGAGCTTGGCGTTATGGCTAAAACCGAGCATAACGAGGCGGCGCCCGCGCAACACGAGCTTGCGCCGATTTTCACCAACACGAACATTGCGGCGGACCATAACCAGCTTACAATGGAAATAATGAAGAAAACGGCTGAGGACCACGGGCTCGTTTGCCTGCTTCACGAAAAGCCGTTTGCCGGCGTAAACGGAAGCGGCAAACACAATAACTGGTCGCTTTGCACCGATACCGGCGTAAACTTTCTTAAACCGGGCAAGAGCGCGAGTTCAAACAACCTTTTCCTGCTCACCCTCGCCGCCGTAATAAAAGCGGTCGACGAGCATCAGGATCTCTTGCGCATATCCATTGCCTCCGCCGGAAACGACCTGCGGCTCGGCGCGGCGGAAGCGCCTCCCGCCATTATTTCAATGTATTTAGGCGACGAGCTTGATTCACTCCTCGAATCAATTATCAAGGGTGAACATCACAACGACGTGAATAAGACGAATATGTCGGTAGGTACCGAAATAATACCGTTTATAAGGAAAGACAATACCGACAGAAACCGCACTTCCCCGTTCGCATTTACCGGGAATAAATTTGAATTCCGTATGCTCGGCTCTTCCGCTTCAATTTCCGATACCAACGTGATGTTAAACACCATTATTGCGGACGCTTTTTGTGAGTTTGCCGACGCTCTCGAAAAATCAAACGATTTTGAGAATGACGTCAAATCGCTTATTAAAGACACCATTTCGGCGCACCGCCGCATCATATTCAACGGCGACGGTTACTCGGACGAATGGAAAGCCGAAGCGAAAAAACGCGGGCTTTTGAATCTGCCCGATACCGCGACGGCGCTTCCCTTGCTTTCAAGGGAGGAGAACACAAAGCTCTTCGCCCGCCACGGTGTGTTTAACGAAACCGAAGTAAAATGCCGCGAGGAAATACGCCTTGAAAACTACTGTAAAACGTTGCATATCGAGGCGCTTACCCTGCTTGAAATGATAAAGCGCGACGTTATTCCGGCGATCAGCAGTTATACCGATACGCTTTGCTCCTGCATCTGCCGCAAGCGCAAGGCGGACAACTACATCGACTGCTCGGTTGAAGAAACGCTCGCGCGCAGGCTTTCCGAAGAAAACGCGCAACTGTTGATTCTCTCGGACAAGCTGAAATCCGAAATTGAAAAAGCGAATGACAGGGCGAATATCACCGACTGCGCTTCATACTATCACGATACCGTGCTTTCGCTTATGAACGAAATACGCGAAATCTCCGATAACGCGGAATCCGAAGTAAAACGCGATTTTTGGCCCTATCCGACTTATGACGATTTGCTTTTCAAAATCTGAAAAAGTATGAGCGGAAGCGATAATACATCGCTTCCGCCGTTTTTTTAAGCATAACGCCCGGACGTTTTAACACGTCCGGGCGCTTTTGTTATTCACATAATGAGCATATTATTTCAGCTTTGCCGGTGACGTTCACCGAGAAATGCTTCGGTATCAGTACGCTGTCGCCTTTTTTAACCTTAATGCTTTCGCTCCCGTAGTTTACGGACGCGTTGCCGTCAAGGACAAGAAGCGATATAAAGTTTTCCTTTGAAGCGAGAGGCAGTTCACCGTCAAGCTTATAATGCGTAACGTCAAAATACTCGCATTTCGCAAGGTGACGCGAATATCCGTAGTCATGCTCGGTCGGTTCGCCCACCTTTCCGTAAGGTATGACCGAAGGCTTCGTAACCGTCACATCAAGCGCCTTATCCACATGGAGTTCGCGGGGCTTGCCGTCGGCGCCGAGCCTGCCGTAATCGGAAACTCGGTAGGTCGTATTTGAATTCTGCTGTATCTCGGCAATAAGTATCCCCTCGCCTATGGCGTGAAGCGTACCCGCCGATATGAAGAATACGTCGCCGACGTTAACCGGCACGTAGTTCATGACTTCATCAAGAGTGTTATCGGTTATGCGTTCCTTGAACTCCGCTTTGCTTATTTCGCGGTTAAACCCGTATATGAGTCTGGCGCCGGGCTTGCAATCGACTATATACCACATCTCGGTTTTCCCGTATTCGCCCTCTTTTTCGAGCGCGTAAGCGTTATCGGGATGCACCTGAACGGAAAGCTTATCCTTAGCGTCGATAAGCTTTATCAGAATCGGGAATTTGTCTTTATATCCCCACGACGATAAGACGCTGTCAAGCGTACGTCCCTTTAAGTCGCCGTTTACAACGGTATTTGTTCCGTCCTTATGGACCGCGAGCATCCAACCCTCAGCCGCTATTTCCTTCTCGGTTTCAAAACGGAACTCATCTTTAAGGCGTTTTCCGCCCCAAAGGTAATCCTTGACTACCGGTTTTAATAACAACGGATATGTTTTTTCCGACATATTATCACACTTTCCGATTACTTCGTTTGTCACTTACATTTTATCACGCCGCCAATGCTTTTTCAAGCAAAACAATAATCGCTGAGGTTGTAGCATAAGACACCTGTCTTGCCTGTTTTCAATTTCCATAAAATGAACACGGAAAAGGCAAACACCTACCCTGTGCCGAATCAAAAAGCTTTGAAAAAAACTAATTTGCGCAACAACTTATTGCAGATACTTCCACTTATTTTCTTTCGTTCATACCGCTTTTCCGCAATAGGCGCGTATCGCGTCGCGGGCAAACTCCGCCGTGCCGGTGCCACCGGCTTTGTCGATATTCTCCTTAAACCGTTCGTCGGCAGCATACATCTCGCCGAGTCCGGCAAATATTTCGTCGGTGCATTCGTAATAATGCTCGGTGATATACTGCTTAATCTCATTGACCGCCGTCTGCGCCTCGTCGCTCGCGGGCGGCAGTTCTTTCAATTTGCCGAGCCGCGCAAACAGTTTCATCAGTCCGTCCGCCGCCTCTTCTGCCGAGCCCGAATGCTTTTCAAATTCGTGCCACGCCGCGGTATCGCCCCAGCGTTCCTTTGCTTCTTCGAAATATCTTTTGCTCATTATTCTTTACCTCACAATTCAAAGAAATTTAATAACGTAACTTCTTTCTGAAATGCCAATATGCAATTCCTGAAACGATTGTATCAAACGCGTTGCCGAAACCGAACATCAGGGCTATGCCGATTAAAGTCGGCGTCCAAACGCCGGTAAGATACAGCACGAAAAATGTTCCGTAGTAAAGCGTGTTGGTAACAACCGATTCAAAAAGCATATAGTTGGTTTTACCTCTTCCGTAGAAGGTGCAGTCAAACACATTCTGGAAGGCATAAAGCACGTAAAACCCGAACAGCACCATAACAAGTCGGAACAGTTTGTCCACGTCGCTAAACCCAAGAACATACTGCATAAACGGCTTATAGGTCGGTATTAAAACCGCCCACAAAACACAAACCACGCCGGTAATCGTAAAGTAGGCGGGCGTGTTGTTTTTGACCGCCTTTTCGTCTTTTGCGGTTTCCTGCTTTATCAGTTCGCCGAGTTGTGTAACGGGCAGGAGCATCCAACCCCAGATAAAATTGTTGGCAACCCAGTAAGTGCCCTGCTCGCCGACCATATTCACCATACGCGACACCATAAGCATATAGGCAATATTGCGCACAAATGATTCAAGCCCTGAAACGCCGCCGATTTTAGCAAAATCTTTCGCCCAGACAAAGGACATTTTATCCTTATTGAAAATGTTATAACCCTGCTTTGCAAGTAGAAGTATAACGGTCATAAACAGCAAAGCGTTTACTATTATATTTGAAATACCGATACCGTTTACGCCCAAGTTTGCCGAGAACGGCAAGGTGGACACAAGGAAAGTATCAGCGATAATACAAAGCACGAGTTTCGCGGCGGTGATCAGATAGACAAGTTTATCTTTACCTACTGAAATAAGCGCAACCGAGCCGAAACTTAAAAGGATTCCAAATACATTTGCCACACTTTCGATTCGTATGTAGGTAGCAGAATCGGATATTATATCGGGTGTTGCCGCCATTGCTCTTAAAAGCGGTTCTGCAAAAGCAATAATACATGCGGCAAGCACGGCATATATGCCAAACGACAGTATAAGCCCGGTTTTTAGGCGGTTTACAAACTCTTTTCTATTCTCAATCACCTTACCGATAAAGAAAAACAATGGCAGTATGATTGCTTCGTTTATGATTTCATAGATAAGGTTTACCCACGAAAGTTGTCCCGCAATGGAATATGACCAATCGCCCGGCAGTTGTCCTAAAAAGAAGGTGCGTACAGTGGTATAAACCGCAGGGCAAAGCCCCATTACAAGCAATGCGGCAAACAGGCGCCAGTTAATGCTTTTCAGCGATTTTGTTATTTTGTTCATATGATATTTACCCCTTTGTAATAATGATACCATAATAAAGCGGTTTTTTCAATTATAACAAGGTGGTCGGTTGATTCTATTAAAAAGCCTATTGCAAGAAAAGCTAAAAAGTGTTACACTTTTATCAGATTATTTAGACCGGTATTTATGAGGTAAAAAATGATAAGGCTGAATACAGAGCGTTTAATCATATATACGGCGTCGCGTGATGAAATGCAGGAAATTATTGACAGTCAAGCCGATGATATACTAAAAGCGGCATACTGCGAGATGCTTCAGGGAGCGCTTGACCATCCTGACAGATGGGAGTGGTATGCAATCTGGATAATCGAACGTAAAGACGGGTCAAGGGTCGGGGATCTGTGCTTCAAAGGGTTGAATGACGACGGATCAGTAGAAATCGGATACGGAATTTATAACGAGTACCAAGGAAACGGATACGCGACCGAAGCGGTCGATATGTTGGTATCTTGGGCATTAAGTCAGCCCGCAGTAACGCGCGTAGAAGCGGAAACCGAACCCGATAACAAAGCTTCTCAGCGTGTTCTCCAAAAATGCGGTTTTCTCCCCACCGGAACTATCGGCGAAGAAGGACCGCGATTTGTAAATACACTTTG
>JAFZIW010000014.1 GCA_017554125.1 Clostridia bacterium
CGAACCTACGCATGCAGCAGTCAAAGTGCTGTGTCTTACCGCTTGACGACACCCCAATATTCTATTGTGTTTATGAATCCCGCCACAAGTGGCGGAACACTTCGTTATGGTATCACACTATCAGATAAAAATCAATAGTAAAATTGCCTAATTAAGTAATATTCAACTAAATGTAACAGCCACACGCAACGGTGTGGCTGTTATATTTGGGGTGGAAGATGGGACTCGAACCCACGATCTCTGGTGCCACAAACCAGCGCTTTAACCAACTAAGCTACATCCACCGTGACGCAAGGTTTATTATACCACAACAATACTGTTTGTCAAGGAATTTTTTAATTTAAACGGCGGAGTCAGCTTCGGTAAAAAAGGAGACTCCGCCGGGTGTATGAGGTCAATATTTCCGCCGTATTATTTAGGCGTTACTATTGAACGGAACTGCCGCGGTGTAATACTCTTTTCATTGGTAAAACACTTTATAAAATGGCTCAGATTTGCAAAGCCGCATTCAAGCGCAATATCGTTAAGACTTAAATTTGAATTGGCGATAAGATTAAGTGATTTTTCGACACGTTTTTTTATAACGTAATTCGAAAACGGTATATTAAACGTTGACTTAAAAGTGCGGCTGAAATAGCTGTAAGAAAGCGAGCAGAAATCGGCGGCTTCCTCGAGTGTTACGGTAGCGTAATTGTTATCAATATAATCAAGCACAGCCAAAAGAACGGCCGGAATGGTCTTGGAACGCTCTTCATTAATGTTGCTTATGGAGTTTTCAAAAACATAAGCCATAAGCCGCATCACGCTTGAACGGAATATCAGGCGCTTGAAATAATCGGTATGGGAAAAATTGCGGTAGCAATCGAAAAACAGATTTCTTATTTCATCCTTGTTTTCGGGATTTGATTTGAATACAAAGCACTTTGGCGTAAGTGAAATGAAATAGTTTACCGGCGGTATCTTTCGACTTGCCGTTACGTGCAGAAACGACGGAAGAAATTTAACAAAAATATGCTCGTTTGTATCGCTTTTTGCATCAGTCGAATGAGGTGTATTCGGGGCAAGATATATGAAATCTCCCGGTTGCAATACTATTGTTTCGCTGGGCATTGTAACACAGAGTTCACCATTATCGCAGTAAATAAGTTCAATATTTTCATGGTAATGATATATACCGGGTGTGCCGTTATTCTGAATCTTTCTCAATACACAATCCGTAAATAACGACAAGTTGTCGACGGATTGGTTAAAAGGCCTCTTTTCATTTACCGGTTTTCGTTCCAAGAATATCACCTCTCGGTACTTATTATAATATTCTTAATGTTGAAAATCAACAATATTTTTTGCGGTTTTTTGTCATTTGTTTTACGCAAAACAAAATTATATTAAAAAAACGCAAAAAAATGGTATACAAAACGTTTTTAGTTGTGTAAAATAAATGTATAATTATGCAGTTGCGAAAAATTTTCGTGCCTGTAATCAGTTTTATTTTCGGGGAGTATGCACAGTGAACAGCAGCATTAAACGTTACTTGGATGCAAATATTGAAAAAACCGTAAAACATATAACGGAAGACTCCGGCAACCTTTTGGGTCTGCCGTTTCCGTATACAACGCCTTGCGCCGAAGAAGATTTTCAGGAGCTTTATTACTGGGATACATATTTTACCAATGTCGGCTTGCTTTTGCTCGGCAAAACAGAGCTTGTAAAAAACAACATTGAGAATATGTTTTACCTTATTGAAAAATACGGTTTTATGCCAAACGGAAACCGCACTTTCTATCTTAACCGTTCGCAACCTCCCTTTTTATCCGAAATGGTAAAAGATTTATTCAACGTCACCAAAGACAAACAATGGCTTTCGCATGCTTACGGCGTACTGAAAAAAGAATATGATTTCTGGCAAGGCAAGCGCGTAACGACAACCGGACTTAACGGTTACATAAATCACGAATTGTTCAGCAACGTTCTTGAAAAGAATTATCCGTATTTTTACAGAAGACTCGGCTATACGGCAAAGGAGAACCCAACAAGAGAAGATTTGCTGGATGCTTATTACGGCGGCGTTTCCTGCTATGAAAGCGGATGGGATTGCAGCTCACGCTTTATGGATAAAGGCGACGAGTTCGATATGATAGACCTCAACAGTCTGCTTTACGGCATGGAAGAAAATATGCGCAGGTTTTCCGAGATCCTCGGTACCGGTGAGGAAAAAGAATGGGAATCGCGCAAAAACGCCCGCCGCGAAAAATCGGCTTTGCTTTGGAACGCCCGGCGCGGTCTTTTCATGGACAGGAATTTCAAAACCGGCGAGTTCTCCCCCTACGCCTCGGTTGCAAGTTTTTATCCTATGTACGTAAATATGGCTACAAAAGAGCAAGCCGAGAAAACCGTTTTACTTTTTGACGACCTGAATTTGGAATATGGCATCAGCGCCGGCGAGTCGAAAGGAAGCAACGGTTGCCAGTGGGATTACCCGAACGTTTGGGCTCCGATGCAGTTTATAATGTATCGGGCGCTTAAAAACTACGGTTACGACGATCTCGCTCTTATTGTGGCGCGGAAAAATATCAAACTGGTTGAGGGTTGTTTTGAAAAGACGGAAAACCTTTGGGAAAAGTATAACGGACTGACCGGCGAAATCGCCTGCAGCGACTATAAAGCTCCTAAGATGATAGGTTGGACAGCGGGCGTTTATATATTCTTTAATCACGAACTCGGGTTGATTTAGAGAGGTATTTATGGAAAGAAAATTCGGCATTGAGCTTGAATGTCTGCGCAATTCCGGTCTTGAATACGGAAAGGTACTTGAAATTATTAAGTCCGCCGGATTTGACGCGATTTTCAGCAATCAGTATAACACTAAAACGGTCGGCGAGATAAAGAAAAAAGCCGATTTGCTCGGCATTGACGTTGAATTTTTACACGCGCCGTTTCGCGGCATAAACAATTTCTGGTGCGCGGGTGACGATTATTTATCCATAAAGGATAC
>JAFZIW010000093.1 GCA_017554125.1 Clostridia bacterium
AGGAAAACAAGTCCGTTATCACTGCGAAGCACCTCTTCGCCCTCAAACTTATTCTTAACCCTTCCGCTTACAAAGCCGTATTTTTCAAATACCTCAAACGGCGCTTCGACCGACAGGCAGTTTACGTTCATTATACCGGTCTGTTTTATTATATGATGCGAATAGTTCTGTTTGTTTACTGTAACGGCAACGCGATTCGGCGTATCGGTAAGCTGGGAAACCGTATTGACTATAAGCGCGTTATCGCGCTCGCCGTCTTTGCTCGTTACGACGTAAAGCCCGTAGCCGATATTAAAGAGCGCTTTAAGGTTGTTTTTATCCGCTTTGCTTCCGTCTTTGGCGATATAGTCCTTTGAAAGCTCCTTTGCGAGCGCCTCTATCTGCTCGCGGTTTTCGGGGGTCAATGCGGATTTTATGGTTATAGTATCGATGATATCGAGGTTTTTGCACTTTTCGAGCATACTCTTCATAACCTTGCCCGCCATAGGCGCCCAGGTGCCGTTTTCTATAAGCGCCACCGTCTTATTCTGAAAATTGCGCTCTGTAAGGTCAAGTATAAAGTGGTGCATAAAGGGGAATATCTCGGCGTTATAGGTGGTAGTGGCAAGGACTATTTTACCGTAACGGAAAGCGTCCTCCACCGCCTCCGCCATATCGCAGCGCGCGAGGTCGTTGAGCGCGACCTTGGGACAGCCGTTTTCCCTTAACTTCTCGGCTAAAAGCTCCGCCGCTTTCCTTGTGTTGCCGTAAACCGAGGTGTAAGCTATCATTACGCCCTCGCTCTCTACGCCGTAGGACGACCATATATCGTAAAGATTTATATAGTATCCGAGATTTTCGCTCAATACCGGTCCGTGAAGCGGGCATATTACGGCTATGTCAAGCGCCGCGGCTTTTTTAAGCACCGACTGCACCTGCGCGCCGTATTTGCCGACAATACCGAAATAATACCTGCGTGCTTCGCAAGCCCAGTCCTCATCCGTATCGGTAGCGCCGAATTTACCGAAGCCGTCCGCCGAGAAAAGCACCTTATCGGTCTTATCGTAGGTCATGATGACTTCCGGCCAGTGAACCATGGGGGCGGTGATAAAAGTAAGCGTGTGACGTCCGAGCGAAAGCTCGTCGCCCTCGGCGACAGTTATCGCCTTTTCGGAAAAATCGACGCCGAAAAACTGCGCCATCATATTAAGCGCCTTTGCGCTCGTTACTATCTTAGCTTCGGGGTAAACGTTCGTAAAATTCAGTATGTTGGCGGAATGATCCGGCTCCATATGCTGAACTATAAGGTAATCGGGTCTTCTGCCGGAAAGCGCGGCGGCGAGGTTATCGAGCCACTCATGCGTAAAACCGGCGTCGACCGTATCCATTACGGCGATTTTTTCATCGAGTATGAGGTATGAATTATACGCCATACCGTTCGGAACAACGTACTGTCCCTCGAATAAATCGATTTTCCTGTCGTTTACACCTATATATTTTATATCCTCGGTAATTCTCATAGACGGTCTCCTCATTCTTATTTGCTTTTATTGTAACAGAAAAGGCTTTGTCTTTCAAGAAAAAAACCACATATAATTATACGCTTTGTCAAAAAAAACTTGATTACTTTGAGTTTTTATGGTAATATTATCGTGTTATAATGTGTTATGTGAATATATTTACAGTCATGATAGCGCATTTACTAATTAATATATAACTGACTTGCAGGTAGGTATTTATGGATTCAAAAACAGCACTTTACATTGTAAAGCGGGTACTCCTCGCGGTTTTCACGGTATGGGTGGTTATTACCGTGACGTTTTTTGTTATGCATTTTGTTCCGGGCGGTCCGTTTGACAGTGAAAAAGCCCCCTCCGCCGCCATCAAAGCCGCCATGGAGAAAAAGTTTAATCTTGATAAACCGCTATTCACTCAATACACGGATTATCTTAAAGATATAGTCACCAAATTCGATTTCGGTCCGTCGCTTAAAAAACGCGGCAGAACGGTTGTCGATATCATCAGTGACGGAATGGGCACCTCGGCGAAGCTCGGTCTCATAGCTGCCGCCGCCGCGACGGTTTGCGGCATAGTGCTCGGCTCGATAGCGGCTCTGCGGCGCAATAAGATCATCGACCGCGTAATTATGATAATCACTACGGCGTTTGTGTCGATGCCGTCGTTTATAATCGGCTCGATACTGCTGATTCTGTTTTCAATAAAATACAAGGTGTTCCCGGCGAACGGGTCCACCGCGGAGGGGTTGGTTTTGCCGATAATTACTTTGGCGCTCTACCCCACCGCCTATATAACGCGCCTTACCCGTTCCTCGATGCTTGACGTTTTAGGTCAGGATTACATACGTACCGCGAAAGCGAAAGGCGTTTCAAGCAAGAACGTAATATTCGGTCACGCGCTTAAAAATTCGCTTATTCCGGTACTTACCTATGTAGGTCCGATGCTGGCGTACATCGTCACAGGTTCGCTGGTCGTGGAAAAGATATTCGCCGTTCCCGGAATAGGCAGAGCGTTCGTCAATTCGATAACGGGCAGAGATTATCCCCTGATTATGGGTACCACCATAATACTGGCGACACTTATAGTTCTGATGAATCTTATCACGGATATACTCTACAAGGTAGTGGATCCGAGAATTTCGTTTGATTGATGAGGTATGGCGCAATGAAGAAAAAATTCGGTTTCCATGTAGACCTTGATATGTTTATCCCCGCGACCGATGAGGACAAGGAGTATCTCGTACAGATGCGTCCGTCATCAACCTTTTTTAAGGACGGCGTTAAGAGATTATATAAAAACAAGGTCGCGTTTGTAAGCTTTATTATTATCGTACTGATAACCGTTTCAAGTATAGTAGTCCCCATGTTCTGGCCCTATTCTTACGAAAGCCAGCTCGGTATTGTTCCCGGAAAGCCGGTTGACCCCTCGTATAAAAACCTCAAACCCTTTGAGTACGGCAAGACGGAGAAGATAGCGATAGAAAACGGTGAAAGCGTCTTCCCGCATATTTTCGGCACCGATTCCGCCGGCAGAGATTACTTTATACGCGTTATTTACGGAACGCGTGTTTCCCTTGCGGTCGGATTTTTCGCAAGTCTCATCGTCTTGCTCATCGGTACCGTTATAGGGTCTATATCGGGATATTTCGGAGGTAAGGTCGACCTAATAATCATGAGGATAGTCGATATCATCTACTCCCTGCCGGATATGTTGCTCGTTATACTCCTTGCCACGGTTATGCGGCTTAAACTCAAACCGGTAATAGAGGATACCCCGCTTGAAACCATAGGCTCAAATATAATCAGTCTTTTCATAGTTTTCGCGTTGCTCTACTGGGTAAGTATGTGCCGCCTCATCCGCGGACAGATACTTTCTCTGCGTGAACAGGAATACGTGCTTTCCGCAAAAGCGACCGGCGCAAAAGGCAAGTGGATAATAACCAAGCACCTTATTCCGAACTGCATAAGCGTTATTGTTATTTCCGCCGCGTTACAGATACCTTCGGCTATATTTACCGAAAGTTATCTTTCGTTCTTAGGTCTCGGCGTAAACGCGCCTATGCCTTCGCTCGGCTCGCTCGCTTCGGAAGCTCTTAACGGTCTTACAAGCCATACGTACCGCCTTATAATTCCCGCGGTAGTCATTTCGCTTATAGTATTGAGTCTTAATCTTTTCGGCGACGGTCTGCGTGACGCGTTTGACCCGAAGCTCAACAATTAAAGGAGGAGCAGACGTATGCCATTATTAGAAGTCAAAAATCTCTGCACCTCGTTTTTCACCGACGCCGGCGAAGTCAAGGCGGTAAACGACGTATCGTTTACCCTTGAAAGAGGAAAGGTCCTCGGTATCATCGGCGAGTCCGGCTCGGGCAAATCAGTGACCGCGTATTCAATAATGCAGATACTCGCCGGTACCGGTAAAATAATCGGCGGCTCGATAAAAATAGACGGTAAAGAACTCGTCGGCATCGGCGAGAAATCAATGAAAGCAATACGGGGAAACAGGATTTCCATAATATTCCAGGATCCTATGACCTCGCTTAACCCCACGTATACCATCGGCAAACAGTTGATGGAGCCCATTATCCTGCATACCAACCGTACCAAAGCGCAGGCGTACGAGCGCGCGCTGGAAATGCTCAAGCTCGTCAATATAAATGAACCGAAAAAAAGAATGAAGCAATATCCGTTTGAGCTTTCGGGCGGTATGCGTCAGCGTGTTATGATAGCAATGGCGCTGGCTTGCGAACCTGATATTCTTATCGCCGATGAACCGACCACCGCGCTTGACGTTACGATTCAGGCACAGATACTCGAGCTAATGGCGGATCTTCAAAAAGAGCTCGGTATGGCGATAATACTTATCACCCACGATCTCGGCGTCGTTGCCCAGATGTGCGATGAGGTTATCGTTATGTACGCCGGTTCCATATGCGAACAGGGTACCGCGGATGAAATATTCTATAATCCCCGCCACGAATACACAAAGGGTCTTATGCGCTCCATTCCCACGGCGGATACGGCGGGCAATAAACTGCAACCCATAACCGGCACCCCGATAGACCTTTTGAATATGCCGAAAGGCTGTCCTTTCGCGCCGCGTTGCGACGGCGCCATGAAGATCTGTATCAACCACAGAGCGCAGGGTATGGTGATAAACGACGACCACTACGCCACCTGCTGGATGAACGTTAAAAAAGGTCTTGACAGCGGCGATATTATTCTTGACGAAGAAGGTGAAGACAATGAGTAATGAATTGCCTCTTATTGACGTCAGGAACTTAAAACAGTATTTCAATATCCATACCGGACTGTTTCAGACAAAACCGCTGAAAGCGGTTGACGACATATCATTCTCGATAAACAAGGGCGAAACTCTCGGTCTTGTCGGAGAATCGGGATGCGGAAAGACGACCGTCGGCAGAACCATACTGCAGCTCTACAAACCCACCGCGGGCGAAATCTGGTATGACGGTAAAAAAATCGAAACAAAATCGGATATACGGGAATTCAGAAAAAAAGCCACAATGGTTTTCCAAGACCCCTATTCCTCGCTGAACCCGAGAATGACGGTTTCTGATATCATCGGCGAACCGCTCGACGTACACGGTCTTTACAGCAACAAAAAGGAAAGAATGGAAAAGATTCTTAACTATATGGACCTCGTAGGACTTAACAGCGAGCACGCCGCGAGATATGCCCATGAGTTTTCGGGCGGTCAGCGTCAACGTATAGGTATAGCCCGCTCGCTTGCCGTCGACCCCGATTTCATAGTCTGTGACGAGCCTGTTTCCGCGCTTGACGTTTCGATTCAGGCGCAGGTTATAAATATGTTTGACGAGCTGCAGGATAAACTCGGTCTCACCTACCTGTTTATCGCTCATGACCTTCTCGTTGTAAGGCATATTTCCGACAGGATAGCCGTTATGTATTTGGGACATATGGTGGAGCTTGCTTCCGCCGCGGAGATATATGACCATCCGCTTCACCCGTATTCAAAATCTCTGTTATCGGCGGTACCGATACCGGACCCGAAAGTTGCGCGCGCAAACCAAAGAGTTGTTTTAAGCGGCGATATACCGAGCCCGCTGAACGCTCCGTCCGGTTGTCCTTTCAGAACGCGTTGCCGCTATGCCTGCGACAAATGCGCCGAAAGTATGCCGGAATTCAACGAAGTCTCCTCCGGTCACTTCGTTGCCTGCCACCGTTTAGCCGAAATAAACGACTGAACCGGCAAAATTTAAGTTTACAAGTACAGTTCTATTCTCTGTACAAAAAATAATTTCATTTCAGAAAGGATGAAACTAAATGAAAAGAATAGTCGCAATTACCCTTGCTCTTGCCATCACGCTTTCTCTCCTCTTTACGCTTACTGCGTGCGGCAAGAAAAAAACTACGGCATCGGCCACGTCTATTGCGGTATGTCTGGCTTCCGAGCCCGATACTATCGACCCCGCGCTCAACTCCGCGGTTGACGGTGCTACTTTGCTTGCTCACCTGTTCTCAGGTCTTGCAAAATGGTCACAGGACGATTCCGGAAAACTCCAGATCGTTCCTGACGCTGCGAAAGAACTCGTTAAAGGCGTTGAGAACGAAGATGGCACAGTAACCTACACCTACACCATCAGAGACGGCTTCAAATGGTCGGACGGTAAGGCTTTAACCGCAAATGATTTCGCATTTGCCTGGCAGAGAGCCGCTTCGCTCGAACTTGCTGCTGACTACGGCTATATGTTTGAAGTTATCGACGGTTACGACAAGGTTACCGAAGCTGACGACGAAGGAAACGCTATTAATCCCGACGCGAAGCTCAACGTTGAAGCTGTTGACGAGAAAACTCTTAAAGTTACCCTCGCTAACGCTATCAGCTATTGGGATGAGCTCCTTGCTTTCCCGACCTACTATCCCGTAAGGGAAGACGTAGTTGCCAATGAAAGCTGGGCGACCGATCCTAAAACCTATGTAAGCAACGGTATGTATACTCTTGATTCTTGGGAGCATGACTCTGTCATCACCCTTAAAAAGAATCCCGATCATCCGGATGCTGACGAGGTAACGATGGATACCATCGAATTCTATCTCTCCGATGACGCGAACAACCAGCTTGCCAACTTCCAGAACGGCGACTGGCTCCTCATCGACGACGTTCCGACAGATGAAATCGCAACTCTTAAAGCTGATTATCCGGACGAATTCTTCAACGTTGGCCAGATCGGTACTTACTATGTATGCTGGAACGTTAATGAAGATATCCTTCCGAAGGGCTCAACCCTTACCGGCGTTGAGGCTGAAAATGCCAGAGCCGAAATCAGAAACGCTGTTTCTCTGCTCATCGACCGTAACTACATCGTAAACGAAATCGCCCAGGGCGGACAGCTCCCGGCTTCTTCGTTCGTTGCTATGGGTCTTACCGACGCTGACGGTACCGAGTTCTATAAGAACACCGGCTACAGCGATAAGTTCGTAGGCTACTTCGACACTTCCGAAGATGCTCTTGAATCCAACTTCAACGCCGCGGTTGAAGTTCTCAAGAAGTATTATACCTATGACGAAGCCACCAAGAAGTTCACCGACTTCCCCGCTATGACCTATCTCTACAATACAAGCGAAGGCCACAAGGCTATCGGCGAATACATCCAGGCGGCATTCGCAGCCGTAGGTATCAATATGTCCATGGAGAACCAGGAATGGAACACCTTCCTTAACACACGTAAGAAGGGCGATTATTCCATCGCGCGTAACGGTTGGCTTGCCGACTACAACGATCCGATCTGCTTCCTCGATATGTGGACTTCCGGTTCCGGAAACAATGATATCCAGTTCGGTAAAGGCGCTCATGAAAAAGTTGCCGCCTACAGCTTAGACCTCACCTCTCTCGGTTACGATACCAAGGTTGAGAACGCTACCTGGGCGGAAACCTATGACGTTCTTATCTCCACAATTAAGAGCTGCACCGACACTGCCAAGCGCTATAAGATGATGCACATGGCTGAAGATATGCTTATGAAGTCCGGTTGTGTTACCCCGATTTACTACTACACCGACCTTTATATGCTCAGCTCTAAGGTAAGCGGCTTCTTCTCCAACCCGCTCGGCTATAAATACTTTATGTATTGCACAGTCAAGGATTAATCCGAAGAACTTAACCGTTTATAAAGAACAACAAAAATCCGCAGGGTTCGCCCTGCGGATTTTTTTACGCGGTATTTTATCTGAAATATAAATATATTATATAAAGTAATTGCTTTTTCAAAACAGTTGTGGTATGATAACTATGTGTATGTCTTTTTAAGAAAAATATCAAAAACGTTTGCCGTATCGGTGAAAGGGGATTATTAAAGACAATGGACGTTTTTATCGCGACGTATCTTGCGTTCGGTCTGGGATTTTTATTCCTTACCGCGTATATATTTTTGATGACTTCTTCCGACGTAATGACCAAGATGGAAGTGCGCAATTTTAAGATGCTTATCATTGCGTTTCAAGTATACGTTGTCCTTGCTAATATTCAGACCCTTGAAGAGCACGGCGGCGGAGTTATAAAGCTTACCGAATCGCAATACAAGGCCGTATGTTTCGCTTTGTTCTTCTCTCTTGTTTTTCTGACGTTTATTTATTATTTATTCATACTGAACCGCTTTGACCTCGGAGCGATACATAACACGCGGGCGATTTTTTTAGGGCTGATACCCATCTCTATAATGACGATGCTCCTGGTAGCCTCAATATTCAACGGCAGTATTTTCGGCATAGAGCAAGCGGGCGGTCACCTAAGGCAGACCAACGGGAAATTCTATTATATCCTTCACGTCTGTGTTGCGATTTATTTCGTAGCAATTCTGCAAATCGCGTTTTCCAAAGCAAAAAAGAGCGGTTCAAGCCAATCTAAAAAAGAAGCGATGGCGCTGTTTTGGCCTGTGCTTGCCGTTATTATCTGGGTAATACTCGATAATCCGCTTGAAGGCACGACCGTTATTCCGGTAGCCGTATTTGCAATTATATTCCATTTGTTTATTACCGCGCAGAAATCGAATATCTATACCGATACCCTTACCGGTATGAACAACCGAAGGAAAGCCGAGCTGTTCCTGGCGAGCGAGGTCAAAAGCTGTTCCGAGACCGAGCCGATATATCTGTTTATGGGCGATATCAACGGCTTCAAGCTGATAAACGATGAGCACGGTCATTACGAGGGCGACTGCGCATTGATGATATTCTCCGAAGCGGTCAAGAAGAGCGCCGCCGCCTACGAGGGTTTTGCGGCGCGCTACGGCGGCGATGAGTTTGTCTGGGCATGGCGTCCTATAAAAAACGGCGACGTTGACCCCGAAATGGTAATAAGCGATATACGCCACAGAGTCGAGGCGGAATGTAAAGCGCAGCAAAGACCTTATGTATTATCGCTTTCAATAGGTCATATCCTCTGTACCGACCCGAAGCGAACGGCGGACTCCTATCTCAAAGAAGCTGATAGGTTAATGTATGCCGATAAGCAGGGTTATTACAGAAACAAACGGTAAACGTAAAATGAAAGCATCCCGGCGGTCATACGACCGCCGGGATATCTTTTTTCCTTTTTGATATTCTATTCGGTTCTGAATCTTTCACATATATTGAGGAACGCTTTTACAACCTCGGGGTCAAAGTGGGTGCCCGATTCCTCTTTGATTATATCCACCGCTTTTTCAAAGCTGAACGGTTCTTTATAACTGCGGCGGGAAACGAGGGCGTCAAACACGTCAGCCACCGCCATTATACGGGCGCCGAGCGGTATATCCTCGCCGGAAAGACCGTAGGGGTAGCCCTTTCCGTTCCACCACTCATGGTGATACGCCGCCATATTTGCCGCTTCTCTTAAATACTCCGAATTCCGCGCAAACGACATTGAGCCTTTGAGTATCGCCTCGCCCTCGGTCGTATGCGTTTTCATTACGGCAAATTCCTCATCGGTAAGTCTGCCGGGTTTGTTGAGTATAATATCCGAAACCTTGATTTTACCTACATCGTGAAGAGGCGCGCTTCGCTTTATATGGGCGATGTATTCGTTCGTCAGTATTTCGGGTTTAATACCCTCGCGTTTCATTTCCTCGGCTATCGCGCCCACGTAATACGACGTTTTCTTGATATGGTCGCCGGTACACTTATCCCGCGCTTCAACCATTTCGGCGAAGTCCATTATAATAGACTCCTGCATCTGGCGTATAAGCTCAGCCTGGCTTTCAACCTCGCCGATGTGCGCCGAGGTATCGGTCGCCATTTTACAGAGGGAAGCATACAGGTCGCCGATTTCATCACGCGATGAAACGTCAAGCGCCATTATATTGGAAACGCCCTCGTCAAGGCTCTGCCCTATATCAAACGCAAATTCGCCCGACGCTCTCGCCATACTGTTTATCGGTGTAATAACTCCGCGGTGGATAATCTCGGTGATTATCGCAATTATGATAACCGAAACGCTGAAAAACATCGAAAGCATTTTGGCAAGGAATACCGCTTCATCGGTACGCACACGCTGCATCTGGATATCCGCCGCCGCATAACAAACGCACTCGCCCGCCGAGTTGTAAACCGGTGTATATACCGTAAGCAACCAACCGTAGGTATCATCGGTTATCATCGGCTCTATCGCCTTGCCCGCGAGAAGGTCGTCTATCTTATCCGAAAACGATTCGTCAAACTCGATTAACTGACCGGCGATTCCGCCGTCCTCACTCTCGTCAAGGTCGAATACCACGTGACAGCCATCCGGCAGAATCTTATAGGCATATATGTACTCTATCTGCGGAAACGCGTTCTTGATATCGTAAAGGCGGTCGTCGATAGCCTTGTATTCCGGGGTTTCTTCAGCCGCCGCGCCGCCCTCAACAAACGAATCTACCAATTCGGGGTCGATACAACTCGCTACCATTTCGGAAACGCCGTTACATTTCTCGGTATAATTCTTTATCGATATATCCTTATAAATATAATACGAAACGACCGCCGCCAGAGTACCGAGCATTACCTCGGTGACAATCATAATTGCCGCGAATTTTGTTATAATAGAAAAGCCTTTTTTATGTCCCTCGATTTTCACTCTGCGGTTAACGGAGGCGCTGTTTACCTTCTTTAACCCCGCGGGCAGGAATTTATAAACTGTCGCGGCGATAATGACCGATATGAATTTATCCGCGCCTTCAATACACACGTTCGCAAACAGCAAACTTAAAAATTTGCTTATTTTGCCGCCGCCGTATATCTTTTCGGCAAGCGGCGTGGTAATAGCCTCACCGAATTCCATACCGCTCAAATACCAGGTAAGCAACGAGCTTAATATCGCGCAGAAAACGGCGATACCGGCGGCGCTTAAAAGGGTTTTCCAAACCTTTGAAAACGCGCCCTTTCTTGCCAGCGCCGAAACGATTATCGCAAGCAGTACGTTTACAAGCCCGTAGTACATCTTGGCGGTGTAGAACATAACGCCCGCGAGATTGGTGAAAAATCCCACCAGGACGCCGGGCACCGAGCCGCCGAGCATAGCGGAAAGCGCCGTTCCGATACTGTCGAGATAAAGAGGTATGCCGAGCTTTCGCGCAAGAAAAACAAGCGCCGTATTAAGCGCGACGCATAAAACCACAATAACCGCGAGCGCGGTCAATCTTTTTTTGCCGTTTTCGTAACCAGCCATTACCGGGCCTCCGTTTCCGCGTCAAAATAGCGTTCCCGACGCGGGTTTCTGTCTTTATTTTAGCATATCGGCGCAAAAAAGCAAGAAAAAATTGTCTGCGCGCCAAGGAGTGCAAATCCGCGCGGTCTGTTATTGACTAACGACTTTGCAGGTATTATAATGATTAAAACGATACCGAAAGGAGTAAACCATGCTCAAACGTTTTATCAGTTACTATAAACCGCATAAAAAACTGCTCGCTCTCGATATGGCGGCTTCGCTTCTTATATCGGTATTCGGAATGGTATATCCGATTATTACGCGTAAAATGCTCGGCGATTTTATACCGGACAGAAAATACCGTTTGATAGTAATATCGGGAATTATCGTGTTACTCATTTATATAATAAGAATGTTTTTGCAGTTTTTTGTTCAGTATTACGGCCATATAATCGGCGTGCGTATGCAGTCGAAAATGCGGCGCGACCTGTTTTCGCACCTGCAAAAGCTACCGTACAGTTTTTACGATAACAATGAAACCGGTCAGATAATGACGCGTATCACCAGCGATTTATTTGAAATATGCGAGCTTGCGCACCACGGGCCGGAGAATCTGCTCATCTGCTCGGCGATGATTATTCTTTCCTTCATTTATCTTATGACTATCAACTGGGTGCTCACCATGATTATATTCGCCTGCGTACCCATTCTGATAATCGTTTCGCATCATTACAGAAAAGCGATGCGTCAGGCGTTCAAGGACCGCCGTAAGAGCAACGCGATAATCAACGCGGCGGTGGAAAGCAGTATTACCGGCATACGCGTTACAAAGGCGTATACCAACGCGAAGACCGAGGAAGAAAAATTCGCCGTAGGCGACGATAAATTCGTATCCTCCTCCAAAGACGCGTACAAGGCGATGGGTAAATTCCATTCCTCTTCCTCGTTTATAACCGACGTCTTCAACGTTATAATCCTCATAGCCGGCGGTCTGTTTTTATACGCCGGGAAAATCGACCTCGCGGAATACTCGACTTTTATAGTATCGGTAAACCTGTTTTTGGGACCGGTAAGCACGCTTATCGGCTTTATGGAGCAGTTCCAGAACGGCGCCTCCGGCTTTACGCGCTTCGTTGAGCTTATGAACGAGCCGCCCGAAACCGACGCGCCCGACGCGGAGGAGCTGACCGACGTTAAAGGCGAAATCGAATTCAGAAACGTAAGCTATTCTTATGAAGAGGGCGTTGAGGTACTGCACAATATCAACCTTAAAATAGCAAAAGGGCGCAAGCTTGCGCTTGTGGGTCCCTCCGGCGGCGGAAAGACCACCATTTGCCACCTGCTTCCTAACTTCTACCGCCTGCCAGACGACGGCGGCTCGATACTCATCGACGGCAAGGATACGAGAAAACTTACGCTCGATTCGGTAAGAAAAAATATCGGCATAGTCCAGCAGGACGTATTTCTCTTTGTAGGCACGATAAAAGAAAACATACTCTACGGCAGACCGGACGCCACCGACGAAGAGGTCATAACCGCCGCTAAACGCGCCAACATTCATGATTTTGTAATGTCGCTCGAAAACGGATACGATACCGAAATCGGCGAGCGCGGCGTTAAGCTTTCCGGCGGACAGAAACAGCGCGTCAGCATAGCGCGGGTATTCCTCAAAGACCCGGCCATACTGATTCTCGATGAAGCGACAAGCGCGCTCGACAATACCACCGAGGTACTAATTCAGCACTCGCTCGACGAGCTTTGCAAGGGACGTACAACGCTCGTTGTGGCACACCGCCTTTCCACTATACGCGGCGCCGACGAAATAGCGGTAATAACCTCCGGTAAGGTTGAGGAACGCGGAACGCACGAGGAGCTTATGGCAAAAGGCGGAATATATCAGAAGCTTTACAGTCTGCAATTCAGGGAAAATGATATAATAAGCGACGAGCTGTAATAAGTATAAAAACACCGCGGCGAAATTTCGCCGCGGTGTTCTGTTTTTTTTGACGTTTGTATCTGACGCCTATATCGCCGTCTCGTGGGCGACGTCTATCATACCGGCGTCAAACGTTTTGGTCATGCCGAGCGCCTCGTAGATATCAAAATCAACTATCTCGCCGCGCTTATACGCGATTACCCGGTTGCCTATACCCTTATAGAGCAGGTGCGCCGCCGCGTTTCCCATCTGGGTCGCGCGCACTCTGTCACGCACGGTGGGACTTCCGCCGCGTTGAACGTGACCGAGTACCGTGGCTCTTGAATCGATACCGGTCTTTTCCTGAATATACTCGGCTATCTTGTCAACGCCACCTACGCCCTCGGCGACAACTATTATAAAGTGTTTTTTGCCGGTGGTTTCAACTTTTGTTATTTTCTCCACCAACGCGTCAAGGTTGACCGGCAATTCCGGAACGAGTATGCCGGTCGCGCCGGTGGCGATACCGACCTGAAGCGCGATATAACCGGCATGTCTGCCCATTACCTCGATAACCGAGCAACGGTGGTGCGACTGCGCGGTATCGCGTATTTTATCTATCATCTCCACGGCGGTATTCATCGCCGTATCAAAACCTATCGTATACTCGGTCGAGGCGATATCGTTATCAATAGTGCCGGGAACGCCGACGCAGGGTATACCGCGATTCGATAAATCGCGCGCGCCGCGGAACGAACCGTCGCCGCCTATTACGACTATACCCTCAATTCCGTGTTTTTTGCAGGTTTCAACCGCGGTAAGCATACCCTCCTCGGTCATGAAACTTTTGCTTCTCGCCGTATAGAGTATTGTACCGCCGCGGCTTATTATATCCGATACCGAGCGGGCGTCAAGGTCCACTATCTCATCGTGAATAAGCCCGCTGTAACCGCTCTTTATTCCTTTAACGTTCATACCGAGCGAAATCGCCGTTCTGACAACCGCGCGCACCGCGGCGTTCATACCGGGAGCGTCACCGCCGGACGTAAGTACGCCTATTGTTTTCATAAATATCAACTCCAAACCTCGTTATTATACAGCAAAGTCGGCAGAATTTCAAGTTTTATCGCTTAAACTCTTGCTTTTTTATTCAAACTTTACGTTGTTTTCGCCGAGTACCCTTTTAAGCTCGCTTATCATCCGCTCATCACGGCGAACGTTCAGCCTTTCGGGCGCCAAAAGCCGCTTGCCGTTATCGCGGCAGTAAATAAGCACGCCGCAGTCGCCCGAAAAGCGCTCCATAATCTTTTGCGCCGTCATAAAATCGGCGCCGCCTATACTGCTCACCCTTATTTTAAGGCGTTCCGGTTCCGAAACGTCGGCGAGATACTCCTCGTCCACGGGTTTAAGCGAGGAACATACTATTTCGGTGTTCCGGTCCTCGCGCTCGCTCACCTTACCGATAAGCTCGACCACCGAACCGGCGGTAAGGTACGGCTTATACGCCTCAAACGCGGTGGAGAAGACCGTTACGTCGACCGCCGCGGTGACGTCCTCTATAACGGTTGAAGCGAGGGTACCGCCGTTTTTCAGCTGCTTTACCTTTGCGCCGTCAAGTATACCCATTACGCGAACACGGCTGCCGTCCGGCACCCTGCCCGATACGATATTTATTATCGGCGTACAGCCTGATTTTTTCGCCGCCGCGGTAAACTGCTCCATCGGGTGACCCGAAAGATACATACCGGTCGCCTGTTTTTCGAGACTTAAAAGCTCGGTTCGCGGCATTTCCTCGACCGTCGGCAGGTCGATACCGTTTTTCTCGCCTTCATCGAAGAAGCCTAACTGACCGCCGAGCGAATATTTCTTTTCGCCGTCAAGAACGTCCATGATTTTATCTATCGAGAAAATCATACTCCGGCGGTTTGCGCCGAGCCCGTCCATGGCGCCGCTTTTGATAAGTCCCTCAACGGCGCGGCGGTTTAATTCTCTGCCGTAATTGCGGGAGCAAAAATCGTACAGGTCGCGGTATTTGCCTTTTTCCCTCTCGGCTATCAGTTTTTCTATGAGCGTTCTGCCGAGATTCTTTACCGCCAAAAGTCCGAAGCGTATGCCCGCTGGCGTGGCGGTAAAGCCCTCGCCGCTTTCGTTTACACAAGGCGGCAGTATTTTTATACCGGAGTTCTTGCATTCGCCGGTATAAAGCGATACCTTATCCGAAGAATCAAGCACGCTCGTAAGCAACGCGGCAAAATATTCTTTTTTATGGTGACATTTGAGATACGCCGTTATATACGCGAGCACCGCGTACGCCGCCGCGTGCGATTTATTGAAAGCGTATGAGCTGAACGCCGACATTTCGTCAAATATCCGTTTTGCGACGTCTTCGGGTACTCCGCGGTTTACCGCACCCTCGCACAGAATGTTGCCGTCGCCGTCCTTTTCGCCGTATATAAACGCTTCGCGCTCCTTCGCCATAACGTCATGTTTTTTCTTCGCCATGGCGCGGCGCACTATATCCGCCCTGCCGAGCGAATACCCGGCAAGACTTCTGAAAACCTGCATAACCTGCTCCTGATAAACTATACAGCCGTACGTCACTTCGAGAATAGGTTTAAGCAGAGGGGTAGCGTATTTTACGTCCTGCGGGTTATGGCGGTTATGAATATACGTCGGTATCGAATCCATAGGTCCGGGGCGGTAAAGCGAAATAATCGCGATAAGGTCTTCAATACCCGTAGGACCGAATCGCGTAAGCACGCTTTTCATACCGTCCGATTCAAACTGGAAAACGCCGTTTGTATCGCCGCTTCCGAGCATTTTCATCGTTTCCTTATCATCCATCGGTATTTTTTCGACCGAGAAATCCGGGTTATCTTTTTTTACCGCCCGCTCGCAGTCGTAAATAACGGTCAGGTTGCGAAGACCCAAAAAGTCCATTTTAAGCAGACCGAGTTCATCGAGCGCGGTCATTGTATACTGCGTCACTATCGCGTTATCGTTAAGCGACAGCGGCACGTATTCACTTACCGGTTTATCCGAAATAACCACACCCGCCGCGTGGGTCGAGGCGTGTCGCGGCATACCCTCGACCTTTATCGCCATATCGAGTACCGATTTTGCACGGGGGTCGGCTTCGTAGAGTTCTGATAGCTCCTTTGATTCGCCGAGCGCGTCTTTAAGCGTCATACCGAGCCTTTGCGGAACGAGCTTTGCAAGCCGGTCGCAAAACGCATAGGGTATATCCATGGCGCGGCCGACGTCGCGCACCGCGGCGCGCGCGGCAAGCGTACCGAAAGTAACTATCTGCGCCACGTGGTCGGCGCCGTATTTTTCTATAACGTAATCTATTACCTCCTGCCTTCTTACGTAGCAGAAATCTATATCGAAATCGGGCATTGATACTCTTTCGGGATTAAGAAAGCGCTCGAAAATAAGATTATACTTTATCGGGTCTATGCCGGTGATACCTATACAGTACGCCGCAAGACTGCCGGCGCCCGAGCCTCTGCCCGGTCCTACGGGTATACCGTGGGTTTTGGCGTAGTTTACAAAGTCGCCGACAATGAGATAATAATCGACGTAACCCATTTTATCAATTACTCCGAGTTCGTAATTGAGGCGCTCAATAATATCCGCCGACGGGTTTTCGCCGTAATGCCGGTGAAGTCCCGCGACACAAAGCCGCTTAAAATACTCGAAATGATTTTCGCCGCCCGTATCGAAATAAGGCAGTTTTATCTCGCCGAATTTGAAGGTGACGTTGCACCTTTCGGCGATTTTCGCGGTGTTCTCCACCGCCTCGGTGCAATCGGGAAAGGCGAGCCGCATTTCCTGCTCGCTTTTAAGGTAGAATTCCTCGGTTTTGAATTCAAGCGGGTTTTTCTCGTTTATCTTACTGCCGGTCTGTACGCATAAAAGCACCTTGTGCATAAACGCGTCGTCTTTTTCTATATAATGAACGTCGTTTGTGGCGACCGTCTTTATTCCGGTTTCGCGGGAAAGCCTGAGCAGTCCCGGGTTAATAAGCGCCTGTTCGCTTAATCCGTGGTTTTGCAGTTCAAGAAAGAAATTGTTTTCGCCGAAAACCGATTTATAGCGGTTTGTAATCTCTTTTGCCCGTTCATAGTCGCGCGAAAGCAACGCCTTCGGTATCTCGCCGGCGAGACACGCGGAAAGGGCGATAAGTCCCCCGTGGTACTTTTCGAGCAGCTCGAAATCCACCCTGGGTTTTGAGTAAAAGCCCTCCGTAAATGAAAGCGACACCATTTTTATCAGGTTTTTATAACCATCGTTGTTTTCGCAAAGCAAAACAAGGTGACTGTATTCGCTGTCGGGGCCCTTTTGTTTATCGGTACGTTTTCGCGGCGCGACGTAAACCTCACAGCCGATTATCGGCTTAATACCCTGTTTAAGCGCCGCTTTATAAAAATCTATCGCGCCGTACATAACGCCGTGGTCGGTGACGGCGACCGCCGTCTGACCGAGCGCCTTTACGGATGAAACAAGTTTGTCAATACGGCAGCATCCGTCGAGCAAACTGTATTCGGTATGAAGATGAAGATGCGCGAACGCCATGCCGCATTGCCTCCTTTATTTTTTTCGCTCCTCGTATATGTCGGTTAATTTTTTAAGCCGGTGATTCATTCCGGAGAGACTTATCGGCTCGCCGGAAAGCGCGCAAAGCTCCTTTATCGAGGCTTCCGCGTTTTCCTGCCGCAGGCGCGCGGTTTTTATCAGCTCGTCGGGCAGGGTTTCAAGTATGCCTTTCTTTTCGAGATACGCTATCGCGGTGCGCTGTCTTAACGAAGCTTCCACCATACGGTCGAGGTTGGCGTTATCGCAGTTTGCCGCGCGGTTCATATTGTTCTTGACGCTTTTCAGTATACTCGTTTCGATAAGTTCAAGACCTCGCATTGAAGCGCCGGTCAAAGTCAACAGATTCGTTATCATCTCGTTGCGTTTTATGTAAACCGCATAGCCGTTTTGACGGGCGCTGATATTGGTCATAATATAGTTTTCTTTCAACAACTCGCGGAACTCCTCGGCAAGCGCTTTATCGCGCACCGAAAAATCCACCCGGCAATTCTTTTCGGGGTCGCTTATCTGCCCGCAGGCGAGGAACGCGCCTCTGATAAAGCATGCCGTTTGCATATCGCCCGAAAGCATTTCGCGGTTGATTTTACCGCCGTATACGCCGAAATCGACCGAGGCGAGGAGCCTTAGCCTGTCCGCTTCGCTCGGTACGTCAATTCCGTAAACCTTACGCTTGCCGCCGCCGACTTTCATACGGCACTCCACGCCGTATTCCTCGTTTATCAGCTTTGAAAAAAAGCTCGCCACCGCTTCGGTTTCGGTCTGCATTTTAACGCCCTTTACCGAAAAAGACCTGCTGAACAGCAAAAAGCCGTATGCGAGCGGCAATCTGCCGCTCGCAGGCGGTCTGATTTTACATAATTCCGTTTTAATATCAGATGAGAATGACATTAAATCACCTAATCTTTATCTATATCCCTGTGTATCACGCTGGCGTTATAGCCCTTTTCTTTCAGGTGCTTGCAAAGCAGCTGGGCAAAAGTCACCGAGCGGTGTCTGCCGCCGGTGCATCCGAAGGAGAAAACGAGTTCGCTTTTACCCTCCTTTATGTAAAGCGGCACCGAAAAATCAGCAAACTCGAAAACCATATCCCGGAACCGCTCGCTGTCGTCGCTGTTCATAACGTAGGAGCTCACGTCGGCGTCAAGCCCCGTCTTGTATTTCAAGGCGTCTACGTAGTAGGGATTCGGCAGACAGCGCACGTCAAATATATTGTCCGCGTCGGTGTCGATTCCGTACTTAAAGCCGAACGATTTACAAAGTATACGAAGCCCGCCCTCGACGCTTTTTAAGAAGGTTTCGGTCAGTATTGTTTTAAGCTGTGCGCTTGAAAGAAGACTTGTATCGATATCGAAATCAGCCATTGAGCGGATACGCGCAAGCTTCGCGCGTTCGGATTTCACCGCGTCGGAAAGAGACAGGCCCTCCGCGTCGCAAAGCGGGTGCTTGCGGCGGTTTTCCTTATATCTTCTGATGAGCACGTCATCCGACGCGTCAAGAAAGAGTATCTTATACTCTATACCCATATCTTTAAGCCGGACAAGTACCTTTTCTATATCGGCGAACATACTTCCGCCGCGTATATCGGTGACAACGGCAAGCTTTGAAAAGCCCTCGCTTTCGCGCTTTGAGAGGTCCACAAAGGCGGGGATTATCGCGGGCGGAATATTATCGACGCAGTAATAGCCCATATCTTCGAGCGCGTTTGCCGCCTGAGATTTTCCGGCGCCCGAAAGCCCGGTTACAATAACCAAATTCATAAATTCACCTTCCGATAAATATTACTTCGGTATCAAGCGTAACACCGCTGTCCGAAAGCACCTTTTCCCTTATTCTTTCAATAAGCTTTCTTACGTCCTCACAAGTCGCGCCGCCGATATTGATTATGAACCCGGCGTGTTTCTCGCTGACCTGCGCGCCGCCGACGCGCTCGCCTTTCAGTCCGCTTTTTTCAATAAGCGCACCCGCAAAATTGCCCTCCGGGCGCCTGAACACACTGCCCGCGCTCGGATAATCGAGCGGCTGTTTTGATACCCTGCGGCCATAATAATCGTTCATTCTTTCGAGTATCTTTTCGGGGTCGTCTTTTTTAAGGCGAAGCTTTGCCGAAATAATTATACCGCCGTTTTCCTGAAATACGCTTTTCCGATAGGAAAGCCGCATTTCCTCTTTTGTGATTTCCTTTATTTCGCCCGATTTGCCGAGAAATCTCGCCGAAACTATAACGTCGTTTATCTCGCCGCCGTACGCGCCGGCGTTCATATAGACCGCGCCGCCGACCGTTCCTGGTATTCCGTAGGCGAATTCAAGCCCCGAAAGCCCCGCCTTTTGAAGATAAGTGCATAAGGACATCATACTTTGTCCCGCGAAAACGGTAACTGTATCGCCCTCTGCCGATATGCCGCGCATTTTATCCAGACAAATAACCGCGCCCTCGACGCCGCCGTCCGAAACGAGAAGGTCGGAGCCGTTGCCGATAATACAGAAATGTAAGCCCTTCGCCCTCGCCGCGCTTACGGCAAAAATCAACTCATCCTCATTTTCGGGACTTACAAATATATCGGCGTTACCGCCTATTTTGAAGGTGGTATGCTTTTTCATCGGCTCGTCGGTCAAAAAAGCGACGCCGCGACTGTTCAGTTCGCTAATATATTCCGCTTTACCCATAAACACTCCGAATTCAGTTTACCCGCCGATATACGCCGCGCCGATTATTCCGGCATCGTTGCCGAGAACAGCGGTTCGTATCTCGGTTTTCTTGGTTATCGAACGCGCATAGTTATCGCCCGAAACGATGGCGGAAAGAGGCTTGATTATCGTATCACCCTCTTTGGAAACGCCGCCGCCTATGCAAAGCACTTCGGGCTGAAATGTATTTATAATATTGGCGGCGCCCACCGCGAGATAACCGATATACGCGTCAACGACCGCCTTGCCCGCCTCATCGCCGGCGCGCATGGCGTCAAACGACGTAAGACCCGTTACGCGGTTTATATCGTTGCCGCAAAGCTTCCACATATAACTGTCGGCGTGACGTATCATCGCCTGTTTGGTCTGCCTTATCAGGGCGGTTGCCGAGGCGTACGCCTCAAAACAGCCGTTTCTTCCGCAGGTGCAGGCTTCGCCGTTCATCTGAATAACGGTATGCCCGAGTTCGCCGCCGGCGCCGTTGAAACCGGCGCGAATCTTTCCGTCGAGTATAACGCCGCCGCCGACGCCCGTACCGAGCGTTATCATGATAAAATCACGCGTACCCTTGCCGGCACCCGCGATATATTCGCCGTAGGCGGCGCTGTCCGCGTCGTTTGCAATATAAAACTTCTTGCCGGTGCGGCTGAACATCATATCCGCGAGAGGTACGTTATGGAAATTAAGGTTATTCGCGTAAATAACGGTGCCGGTCTGCGCGTCCACAGAGCCGGGCGTGCCTATACCGAAGCCGTCAATACTGTCAAACTCAAGCCCCGCGAATCTTGCCGCCTGTAAGGCGAGATTCGCCATATCGTCCGCTATCTGCTCGGCGGGTCGCGGCGCCGCTGTTTTCGCGCGCGCCTTTGATATTATTTTATAATTTTCGTCAACTATTCCGGCGACTATGTTAGTGCCGCCCAAATCAATTCCGAGTCTGTACATATTATTCCCTCCGTTTACTTTTTGCCGCCCGCGACGTCATCCGTCATGCCGAGCCGGTTGAGCAGGTCCTCCGCCGCGTTGTAGCCGAGCTTTTTCTGCCTGCTGTTCATCGCCGCGACCTCGATTATCACCGCGAGGTTACGGCCGGGTTTTACCGGTATGGTCATCGACGGTATTTTAAGTCCCAGTATCTCGGTAGTCTGGTTATCTATACCCATTCTGTCATATACCTTGTTGACGTCCCACAGTTCGAGATTCACCACGAGGTCGACCTTTTCGGTGGGTTTTACCGCGCCTATGCCGAATATGCGGCTGGCGTTAATTATTCCTATGCCGCGAAGCTCGATAAAATGACGGATATTATCGGGCGCCGAACCGATAAGCGATTTACTTGAAACCTTTTTAATTTCGACCGCGTCGTCCGCGATAAGACGGTGACCGCGCTTTACGAGTTCGATAGCGGTTTCGCTCTTACCTATTCCGCTCTCGCCGAGTATCAGAATACCCTCGCCGTAGACCTCGACGAAAACGCCGTGGCGCGTGATACGCGGAGCGAGGTGAAGATTAAGAAACGCTATGAGCGCCGCGGTAAGCTCCGAAGTGCTCATCCCCGAGCGCAAAAGCGGCACCGAATACTTTTCGGCTATCTCGGTATAGTAATCTTCCACGTTAAGCCCGCGCGCTATTATGACCGCGACCGGCGCGTTCATAAAAAACTTTTCTATGCGCTCGCGCGCTTTTTCCTCGGTAAACCGGCGCAAAAACTCAATTTCGCTGATACCGAGAATCTGAATCCGCTCGGGTGCGAAATACTCAAAGTAACCGGCAAACTGCAAACCGGGGCGATTTATTTCATGGTTGGAAATAAGTATTTCCTCACCCGGCTTCGGCATACAGAGCTCTTCGAGCGAAAATTCTTTTATTATTTTATCAAGAGAAATATTATATTCGGTTTTCAAGAGATTTCCCCCTTTACTGAAATCATTATACTATACATTCAGCAAAAATTAAAATGTTTTTTTCAAAAAATTTGCTTTTTTTAACGTTATATTATATAATTAACGTGTATTTTACTTTTCCGGAGGCAAAAATAATGAAACTCGGTATGGTAGGATTGCCCAACGTAGGCAAATCGACACTCTTTAACGCGATAACAAACGCGGGTGCGCAATCGGCAAATTATCCTTTTTGCACCATTGAGCCGAATGTCGGTATGGTTAGCGTTCCCGACGCGCGGCTTGAAAAATTAGCCGAAATATACCACCCCGATAAATTCACCCCCGCGGTCATAGAATTCGTTGATATAGCGGGACTTGTAAAAGGCGCCGCGGGCGGCGAGGGGCTCGGCAACAAGTTTTTATCCAATATCCGAGAGGTCGACGCGATAGTTCACGTCGTACGCTGTTTCGAGAGCGACGATATAATTCACGTCGAGGGCTCGGTGGACCCGGTAAGGGATATCGAAACGATAAATATCGAGCTTATTCTTTCCGACCTTGAAATCGTCGGACGCCGGCTTGATAAGGCGCAAAAGGCGCTCAAAGGCGACAAGAGTATGCAAAACGAGGTCGATTTTCTCAAAAAACTTACCGCGCATCTCGAGGACGGCAAAAGCGCGCGGAGCATTGACGCGCCGGAAGAATGGCAAAAGGAAATTCTTGCGACTACCAGTCTTCTTTCCTACAAGCCGGTGATTTACGCCTGCAACATGAGCGAGGAAGATTTCAAAGGCGGTATCGAAACAAACGAAAAATACCTGAAAGTAAAGGCGATAGCCGAAAGCGAAGGCGCGGAAATACTGCCTATATGCGCGTCGCTCGAAGCCGAAATATCCTCGCTTTCAGAAGAAGAAAAACTGCTCTTTTTAGAGGAACTCGGTCTCGAAAAATCGGGACTTGACCGCATGATTCAAAAATGCTATTCGCTTTTAGGTCTTATTTCATATCTCACCGCCGGAAAGCCCGAGGTCAGGGCGTGGACTATCAAAAAAGGTACAAAAGCCCCCGGAGCGGCGGGTAAGATTCACAGCGATTTTGAGCGCGGCTTCATACGCGCCGAGGTCGTGGCATACGACGATTTCATGGCGGCGGGCGGAAACATGACCGCCGCAAAGGAAAAGGGACTTGTCAGAAGCGAGGGTAAGGATTACGTAATGCAGGACGGCGATATCGTCCTTTTCAGATTTAACGTTTGATTGCAGGTGTTCTATTTTGGATTTTTTACACAGAACCTGGGCGGAAATAGATACAAACGCCCTTGAAAACAATTACCGCGAAATAAGGAAAAAAATCGGCGACGCGAAAATGATGGCGGTGGTCAAAGCAAACGCCTACGGCCACGGCGCGAATATCGTTGCGCCGCTGCTTCAATCGCTTGGCGCCGACTGCTTCGCGGTCTCGAATATCGAAGAAGCGCTGTCACTGCGCGAATTCGGTATAAATACGCCGATTCTGATACTCGGCTACACCCCCGAAAGCCTTGTCAGAACGCTTGCCGAAAACAGCATTTCACAGTGCGTTTACTCGCCCGATTACGCGCGCGCCTTATCCGAAAACGCGCAAAAGGCAGGCGTAACTTTAAGCGTACACTTAAAACTTGATACCGGTATGTCGCGGTTGGGCTTTGATTTCAGGGATGAAAACGAAAATGAGAAAGAAGCCATGCTTCTTGCGGCAAGGCTACCGTGCTTTAACACCGAGGGCGTGTTTACCCACTTTGCCGCGGCGGATTCGGACGGTAAATGTGCCACCGACTATACGAAAGCGCAGTACACTCGTTTCCTCGACGGCGTAAACCTGCTTAACCGCGCCGGTATACATCCGGAGTACGTCCACTGTGACAACTCGGCGGCGATTTGCCGTGAAAAGTATATTTTCAATACCGTGCGCCCGGGAATCATACTTTACGGGCTGACGCCCGACCGTGATTTCGATACAAAAATGAATCTTTCACCCGCGATGACGCTCAAATCGGTGGTATCGTTTGTAAAAACGGTGACCGCCGGCACCCCCGTCAGTTACGGAATGACCTATACGGCGCCGCGCGATATGAAAATCGCCACCGTCGCGGCGGGCTACGCCGACGGCTACCCGAGGAAGCTTTCAAGCACCGGCGAGGTGCTGATAGGCGGCATGCGGGCGAAAATCGTCGGCAGAGTATGTATGGACCAGCTTATGGTGGACGTAAGCGATATAAAAGACGTTAAAATGGGCGACGAGGTAATACTTTTCGGCAAAGAGCTTTCGGTAGATGAGATAGCCGAAAAGTGCGATACCATAAATTACGAAACGGTCTGCGGCATTGCGCCGAGAGTACCGCGAATTAAGGCGGACTGAAAACGGAGGTACCGTATGAAAAAGTATATTCTTACCCTCGACGAGGGCACGACCAGCGCTCGCGCCATACTTTTTGACAAAGACTGCCGCGCGGTGAGCACCGCGCAGCATGAGTTTACGCAGATTTATCCGCAGCCTTCGTTTGTAGAGCACGACCCGAATGAAATATTCAATGCGCAGTATTTATCGATAACCGAGGCGATTTCCGGCTTTGCGCCTGACGAAATAGCCGCGATAGGCATTACGAATCAGCGGGAAACCACCGTGGTATGGGATAAAAACACGGGCGAGCCGGTTTATAACGCGATAGTATGGCAATGCCGGCGCACCGCAAATATGTGCGAAGAAATAAAGGCGGCGGGACACGAGCAATATATCGCCGATACCACCGGTCTTAAAATTGACGCCTATTTCAGCGCGACTAAAATAAAATGGATACTCGATAACGTAGAGGGTGCGAGAGAGAGAGCCCAAAAAGGCGACCTGCTTTTCGGTACAGTTGATACCTATCTGCTTTATAAGCTGTCCGGCGGCAGAATTTTCGCCACCGATACGACAAACGCTTCGCGCACCATGCTTTTCAATATCCACACGCTTTCGTGGGATGATAAATTGCTCGAAATATTCGGCGTTCCGCGCTCTATGCTTCCAGAAGTAAAACCGAGCGGCAGTAATTTCGGCGAGGTCGATATCCTCGGTATGAAAATTCCGGTTTGCGGAATAGCGGGCGACCAGCAGGCGGCTCTGTTCGGTCAGCACTGTTTTGGCGCCGGCGATATCAAAAACACCTACGGTACGGGTTGTTTCCTGCTTATGAACACGGGTAACACCGCGATAAAAAGCCGCCACGGACTTGTCACCACCGTCGCCGCCACGCTCGACGGCGAAGCGCCGCAGTACGCGCTCGAGGGCAGCGTATTCATAGGCGGCGCGGTAATTCAGTGGGTAAGGGATGAGCTTAAACTCATTTCAACCGCCGCCGAAAGCGAAGCGGCGGCAAAAGAAGTCGAAAACAGCGGCGGCGTATACGTTGTTCCGGCGTTTTCGGGGCTTGGCACTCCCTATTGGGATATGTACGCGCGCGGCACGGTTTGCGGCATAACAAGAGGTACCAACCGTAACCATATCATTCGCGCCTGCCTTGAATCGATCGCTTATCAGACAAACGATTTAATAGAAGCGATGAAGGAAGATTTCGGCGGCGATATAAACGAAATCAAGGTTGACGGAGGCGCTTCAAGAAACGATTTTCTTATGCAGTTTCAGTCGGATATTTCGGCGATAACGGTAACGCGTCCTCAAAACGCCGAGGCGACGGCGCTCGGCGCCGCGCTTCTCGCCGGTCTTACCTGCGGCTTTTTCGGCGGCAAAAAGCAGCTTAAAAGCTCGCTTGGCGAGCGCCGCTTTGTACCGGAAATCGACAAAAAAGAGCGGGAAAAGCTTTTATCCGGCTGGAAACGGGCGATTAAAAGCACGGTTGCTTTCCACTTGGAGGTTTGATTATGAGCATTAAAACGGCGGAAAAGAACGTTTTATCAAGTGACGGCGTCCATACGCTGAAAGGTATACTTTACTTGCCGGAGGGTACGCCGAAAGGTATTTTTCACCTTGTTCACGGCATGACCGAATATATAGGGCGGTATGAGGCGCTTTTGTCGAAAATCGCCGAAGAAGGCTTTATTGCCTGCGGATTTGATAATCTCGGTCACGGCAAAACGGCGAGCGAAAGCGAACGCGGTTTTATAGCCGAAAAAGAAGGCTATAAGTTTTTAACTGACGACGTTATGCGTTTCGGCGACGCCGTAAAGACCGATTTTCCCGATTTGCCGTATTATCTCATGGGTCACAGCATGGGCTCTTTTATCGTGCGTCTTACGGCGGAAAAATACAAAAACGGTATCGATAAGCTGATAATCTGCGGCACCGGCGGACCGAACCCGGCGGCAGGCGCGGGGCTTGCGCTTATTAAGGTTATTTCGCTCTTTAAGGGCAAACGCGGTTATTCTTCCTTTATAGAAAATATGGCGTTCGGCACGTATAACAAGCGATTTCCCGGCGGCGGAAAATATGAATGGCTCACAAAGGACGGGGAAATCAAGAAAAAATACGCCGCCGACCCTCTTTGCACCTTCCGCTTCACCCTTTCGGCGCTCGGCGACCTTATAAAACTCAATTTGCTTTGCAATAAAAACGCCTGGTTTGGCGGTATGAAAAAAGATTTGCCGATACTGCTTATATCAGGCGCCGAGGACCCGGTCGGCGATTACGGGAAAGGCGTACGCACGGTGTACGAAAAGCTCAAAAGCGCCGGTTGCAGCGTTAAAATAAAGCTTTACGAAAACTGCCGCCACGAAATACACAATGATACCTGCAAAGAGGAATCGGCGAAAGATATACTTAAATTTATAACAGAATAACAAACTAAACGGCGGTGAGAGGGTTTATTCTCACCGCCGCTTAATTTATATTTCGATTTGCTCGGCACAAGCCCTTATGAATTCACCTATTGACGGCTCTTTGCCGTCGGGTGAAAGGCGGCTCCAAAACGCACGCGCACCGGGACTGTTTGACGTCATTGACGCGCGTATTGCCGCTTTCATATCCTCCCTTACTTCTTTGGGCGTAACACCGTTTTGCTTCGCTATCTTTCTGATAATTCCCCTTGTCGACATTTTTTGCGCTCCTTTCATAACTGTTGGTTTATTACAACAACCTACGGTTATGTTATATCACAAACTGTTTGTCGAAATTACTCGAAATACGGAGGGTAACGTAAAAATAAGCGCCGAGTGTGCCGGTGCTGTTTTTACCGCTTTTATTTATACTTCCGCTTTGAGTGGGCTATCATCGTATCGACAACGTCATAAATCTTGCGGCGGTCTTCTTCCGACAGCTTCGAAAGCTTTTCGTGGAGCAGGGAATCTTTAACCTTGTAATCGTCATTTATAACGTCACAAAGAATAACGTCCGCGGAAGCGCCCAAGGCGTTTAGAATCTTTATAAAGGTTTCAAGAGACGGTTTCTTTTCGCCGCGCTCGATCATACCTACAAAATTAGGGGTTATATCCGCCGCTTCCGCTAATCTTTCTTGGCTGATACTTTTCATTAAACGATATTTTCTTATGTTTGTTCCTATTGTATCAAGTTCCATTTACACATTCACCTCTGGTGTTCTTATACTACCAATAGTATATGTGTGCGGAAATCGGCAGTATACACCGCCGGTATGTTATAATGACCAACAGTTATATAAGTGAAGCGTGTGCAGTTTTGTATCGCGGTTATTATTAAACCCAGTCCCGTCAACTTATGAGTGCTCATAAGTTGACGGGACTATTTATAATGCAGAGATTAAACTATCGTCTAAAAGCTCAAAGTTCAGTTGGTTTTAAGGGTATTAAAAATGTTTTTAATATCTTTTTCGCTTGCGAGCGCTCGGCAAAACGCCGTCGCGCTTCCCGCAGCCGCGCCCATGCGCAGAGCGTATTCGTAATCGCCCTTTTCGATATATCCGGCGAGAAAACCCGCTACCATACTGTCACCGCAACCGACCGTGTTTACCGGCTCGCCGCTTACCGCGCCGACGCTCATTACCTTGCCGTCGCCGCAAATAAGAATCGCGCCCTTTTCGCCGCGGGAGACAAGCACGTTTTGCGCGCCCATACTTATAAGCTTTTTACCGTAAAAAACTATATCGCCGTCGCTTTCGGCGCTTACGCCGAAAAGGTCGCCGAGTTCAAGGTGATTCGGCTTAATTAAAAACGGCTTGTATTTAAGCACGCTAAGCAGTAAATCGCCCGTCGCGTCCGCAACGACGTTTACTTTTTTGTTTTCAAGTCGTGAAAGCACCGTTTCGTAGATATCGCCCGGCATATTCTCCGGCACGCTTCCGGCAAGGACGAGACAGTCACCGTCTTTAATCTCATCGGTAAACCCGATGAGTTTTTCTGTATATTCCGCCGGGATTTCGGGTCCGCGGGCGTTTATATCTATACCGTTATCCGCTTCGATTTTTACGTTTATGCGGGTATTCCCGCAAGGAATACGCAAAAACGCGCAGTCCACACCCTCGTCGCAAAGTAACTTTTCGAGGTATTCACCCGTAAAACCCGCCGTAAAGCCCAGCGCTTTATTCTTTATACCGAGCCGCGTCAGTACGACCGAAACGTTTATTCCCTTACCGCCGTAATGAAGCTCCTCGAAAACAGAGCGGTTTATATCGCTTGTTTGTAAGTTTTCGACCCGCATTATATAATCGAGCGCGGGGTTTAAGGTCAACGTGTAAATCATTTATACCTCCGACTTCTTAACCTTTATAAGTTTAAGAAGCAACGCCGTTACGGTAGAAAATACCGAAACCGTAAGCAGCAGCATAATTGCCGTTCCCCATTCGCCGCCTTTGGAATTCTCGACCACCGCGCCGAGCGCGTAGGTGGTAATCGCACTGCCTATATAACAAAAGCCGTCAAGAATACCGGCGGATATTCCGGGGTTAAGATAATCACGCAAAAACAGTGGCGCAATGCTCGTTACGATATTGTTTACAGCGTAACCGCCGATAATAACCGCGCCGAAAAGCACCGTGACGGGTACCGCCGAAACGTTAAGAAATATGCGTATTCCGCCGATAAGCGCCGACATAACCGAGAAGAAAATCACGCAAAGTATAACGAAATCGCTTATATAATTATGAATCTTTTTCACAAGAATCGTACCGCATACGCCTAAAATATATATCGACATTGCGAGCATAAGCGAAGCGGAGGCGGAAAACGAATAGGTGTCTTTAAGGATCGTCGGTATCCAGGTTTGAAGTCCGTCCTTAATAAAGTTGTTCGCTATTGCGAAAACCGAAAGACCTATAACGGTTATCAGTATGTAGGCGGGCATTTTGCTTCCACTCTTTTTGCCCGTTTCCTTTTCGGCTTCCGTATCCGGCTTGATATCGGTACGCTGATAGGGCTTAAAGAGCATCAGCCAAATAACGCCGACCCCGCTCATGATAACCGCCGCCAAAACGAAGGATAACTCGAAATGCCCGAAATGCACCGTAAGCGAGCTCATGCTGTACGCGACAAAGGTGCCGACCGGTACGGTAAGCCCTATGACAAGACCGGACCGCGGGAGATTCTTTTGCTCTATATTCTCGCCGAGAGTATATACTATCGACGTCCAGATAAGCGACTGCCCCACGCCGTTAAGCGCCCAGATATATTTTACGAGATAAAAATAATTGCCGACGTAACCGGTTTCGATACCGATAAAGAGCACCAGGTTTATAATCGAGGAAATGAAAAGCGCGACGGGAAAAATATAGCGCTTCGGATAATACTTGCATAAAAACCCGTTAATTACCTGACCTATACCGTAGGCAACGAAGAAAAAGGTCATAACGAGCCCCGTTTCGGGTTTTCCGATACCGTACCTGTCAATAAAAGAGTTTATACTCGAACTGAAACTGTAACGCCCGACGTACGCGGAGGCATAGACAAAAAACGAAAGCATTATGATAAGATTTTGCTGTGCCGTCGCGCTGTCACGACCTGATTTGACCATTACCGTCACCTTGATTATATAAATATTATCAGATTATATATTATATAGCCTAAAGGCGAATATTTCAAGTGCTGTTTTCAGTTTCCTATCCTCTGATGATAAGCGGGGCTCGAGGACGTCAGCGGTGCAAAGGTATATCCGTTGTTTTTACCCCAGATTATTATACTTTCAACGGCGTTTACGCTGAAACTCTTGATATCGTGTTGAAGCACTATCGCATACTGCTTCTTACCTATTCCGCGTATTACGTTGGTATAAACCTGATTACTCGTGCTCGCGCCGCCCGCATCGCCGCTTGTAACGTTCCAGTCGAAGTATATGAAGCCCTTTTCGGTGACCGCCGCGGCAAGGCGGGTCATTATACCCTTACAGTATTTCGCGCTTACGGTATTTGACGACCCGCCCGGGAAACGCAAAAGATTTGAATACGAGCCCGTTTGAGCTTTTATTATTTCATTCATGGCGTTAAGGTCGTTAAAGTAGGCTTGCTCGCTCGAATATATCTGCGCGTAGTTGTGAGAAAAGGTATGAATCGCCACGGTATGCCCCTCTCGCGCCTCGCGGGCTATCATGTCCCGGTTGGCGGCTCTTCCGGTGACGAAAAAGGTCGCCTTTACGTTGTACTTTGCCAGAACGTCTAAAAGCTTCGCGGTATAAGGGCCCGGTCCGTCGTCAAACGTAAGGTAAATAACCTTACCGTTAGGCGCCGCGGGGTTTGAACTGACAGTCGGCGGAGGCGGTGGCGGTTTAACCTTGACCGTTATCTTTCTTGAAGCCGAGGTCTTGTTTCCGCTTTTATCCGCGACGGTGTATACTATTTCCTTTTCGCCGGCGGCGGAGGTATCGACCGCGCTTACCTGAACGCTTGCGGTAAGGTCGCCGTCAACCTCATCGACGGCAAGAAAACCCGGCTCCTCATATTTTTCGCCGACGTATATGAATTCTTTTTTATACTCGTTAAGCGTTATTTGCGGCGGCTTCGTATCAACCACGTTTACTATACGCATTCCGCTGTTATCCGCGCCCGCCGCCGAAGCGGACCATTTTATCACGTATTCACCGAGCGAAAGCGTATCGACCTCGCCGGTCATATTCAAATCGATTTCCTTGCCGGACTTATAGTTGATTTTGCCTTTCAGATACGCCTTGACTTCGGGCTTCGTATATTCGTCGCCCCATTCGACGGTATCAGTCTCGCCCGACGGCACGCTGAATTCTATTTTGAATTTATTAAGACGGAAAATGATTCCGCCGACGGCTATAACGATTATAATCGCCGCCAAAACAACCGAAACGGTAAGTCTCGTCTTTTTCATTTTCCGTCACCCCTTTTTATCCGACTGAAATAAGTATATCACCGAAGCGCCGTTTTATCAATAATTGTGACTTTTTTGTAACCGCAAAACAAAAATCACCCGGGTGCGAATTCGCACCCGGGCGTAAACTTATTTTGTTAATCCGATAATTGGAGAATCACATTATCGTAAAAATCGGATTTTGCCGCCAGTTTATCGTTTAGCTCCTCATAAGAATACTCTTCGCAAAGCGTAGGTAAATTCGAAAACAGATTAACGCCGAGTCCCAAACGGTCGCCTTCGATTTCGCAGCCAAGGGAAGCGAGAATAGTCGGGAACATATCAAGCGAGGAAAACAGCCTGTTCTTCGTATTTTCAGTAGTCGCCCGGGAATTGATAAAACAGTTATAAACCCTGCGGTCATAATTCGGCGTGGTATTCTTCTTTATATACTCGTTATCCATTGAAGGATGGTCGCCGGTTATCACTATGGTAGTATTTTCGTAGAAGTCCTGCTTCTTTATCCAGTTTACAAAATCGTTTACCTGACGGCTTGAACAGGATATTACGTTTGCATATTGCTCCGAATACTGATAGCGGCAGTATCGGCAACGGTACCCGCCGACGTGGTGAGTATCGACCGTAAGCATTGTAAAGGCAAAGGGCTTATCCTGCTTGGCGATTTTGGTAAGCTCCTGCTTTGCATACTTGAAAAGGTAAAGGTCTTCCATACCCCACCATACGAAATAGCCATCCGGCACAATTCCGTCATCATAAGCGGTCGAGATATCGTATATTCTATCCACTCCGTGCTGAGTAAAAAGCTGACGCCGGTTGCCGAAATCGGCGTTGGAGCCGCACATAAACGACTGATAATATCCGTTTTTATGCAGTACGTCCGTAAGCATTGTAGCGCCCGGCGCGAAGGAATCCGCGCCGTAGCTGTTCGCCTTGTCGTCATCCTTATCGGTGTTTTGATATTTAAGCGGCAGTTTAAGCGGTAAGCCGGAATTCATCGCCATCATGGCGGCAACCGTCCACGTGGCGCCGTAAAGCGCCTTGAAGCCGCCTACCGTTTCGTTATTTGAAAAGTTTATGTTTTCTTCCGCAAGCCGGGTGAGCTCCGGTATCAGGTTGGCGGAACTGCCGCCGTGATACTCCTCCGAAAGAAAGGTCGTTTCCATAGATTCAAGATATATTATTATAAGATTCTGTTTCTCTTCCGGAAATGTCACCTTAACATTTTTCGGCGAAGCATATTCATCCTGAATAAACGGAATCGGCGACGATATCAAATGCTTTATATATTTGTTCAGCCCGACGACCGTCGTGGAATAAAAGAGCAACAGTCCGCTCATCACAAGCGAAATAACGCCCGCCAGCCACTTCGGAAACGGGAAAAGACTGAATTTTTTATGCTCGCCGACGGAAACGGTAATTTTCTTTTTGTAATTTGCGAACAAAAACAGCACTATCGCCGCGGTAATGACTATCGCCGAAAGCACCGCGCTGAATATATAGTTGTATATGAGCGCCGGCGCCGCGTTGCCGACTTCCGAAAAGAGCGTATAGACGATCGCGTCCGCTCCGACGTTGCCGAAAACGTTTATATACCAAAGCGCCGACGTAAGTCCCAGCATACCCGCGAACAAAAAAATCGCGGAGGGTATTATCCAGAAACTAAACCTCTTTTTGCTCTTCTGTTTCTTCATCCTTATCTTCCTCTAAATCAACGCCTACTCTTTTATAAAGCAACGATTCGATAAGTCCCAGCACTATCGCCGCACCGAGAGCCATGGCAATATAAGGCGCCGCAACGTTAGGCGGCGTATTGCCATGTAAATCGAATATGTACTCGGCGCCCGCACCGAGTACAAATATTTTTATCAAAAAACAAAACAGATTTATGATAAGCGTATTTACGCAAAACCTGTAAATGAACTGTTTAATGCAGAAATCCCTTTTCGTGATGGCGTCAACCATTGCGACCGATAAAACGGCGGGAAAAAACAAACAAATAAAACCGATCATATCTGTTCCCCCTTAAGTTATCAAAACCTAACTGAATAATTATAACATACCGCGCTTAAAATTTCTACATTTTTTTAAGCCGCGTTAAAGTTTATTTCAGATATATCGGGTTGGTCCAGGCGAGTTTGCCGTCTTTATCGCCTACGCTTATTCTTACGTAATCGTACGGCGCAAAGTTTTTGGTCAAATCAAACTCGGCGTGGGTAAGGTCGCCGTTTTCGGCGCGAATTATCGTCGTCGGGTGGCGGTCGGAATGAAGTCTTATTTTTGAAACCGGCGAGCAGTCTATCACGGCGCGGTCGCCGTCAACGTAAAAATCATATATTTCCGGTCCGCAGGATGAATAGAATTTTCCGGCTTTAAGGGCGTCAAGTATATCCTTTACGGTGTTTTCGGCGTTTACCATTACCCAGCCTACGCAATGCTGAAATTGACTGTGACCGTCGTCCACCGCTACGCCGTATATCTTTTTACCCATGCCGAGAAGCTCGTCCCAGTACGCCGCGTCGGTATCAAGTTCGTTATCAAGCGCACAGCCGGAATTGAATATTTCCATTGCGAAATCGCCTTCGAGTTTCCCGAAATGCACCACCGACGTCGCACTCCACTGCGGATGACAGTATATGGTAAGGTTGCCCTTTGCGTGAATCTCATCAAGATACGGCTGATATTCTTCCTGTAAATCAGCCCTTACCGACGGATAGTATTCATCCTGATTATAGCCGTTTCCGTCTTCTTTCAAGTAGCCGAGACAAACGGTATGGAATGTGCGTATACCCGAAATATCCGCTACCTGATGGTTGTTGAATTCCATGCCGGGTATTATCGTAATATCGGTTTCGGGCGCAAAGTTCTTAAAATTATAGAGTCTATGGTCGGTGAGCGCTAAAAAATCGTAATTATGCGCTTTATGGTACCTTATGGTATCCTCGGGCGACGTGGTTCCGTCCGACCGGGTTGTGTGGCAGTGAAGCCCGCCCTTTAACATTTTTCTTTTTTCAATAAACGCTTGCTGACGAATCATATATTTCACCTTGAATTATAAAAATTTTACACGCTAATTATAAAATAATTAGCGTGTAAATTCAAGTGGTTTTTATGCTTTTATGCCGGTTTGCCGTAGTATTCGGCGGTTTTTTTGATGAATTCCGGCGTAACGCCGAAAAACTCGGCGAGCGAGTAGACGTCGACGTAACCGTGGTGAAGCGCCCAGTAAAATCTTGACCTCGGAAT
>JAFZIW010000094.1 GCA_017554125.1 Clostridia bacterium
CTGCTTTTCATTGGTATATATGCTTTCTATGATGCGCAGAATGTGAATGATAGCGGTAGACTTGATGATGAGATTGTCGAGGTAGCGTCGCGCTCCGGTATCACGAGCGAGAGTGATAATTTTTCGCTCGACGAGCTGAAAAAGATTAATTCCGAGATTGTCGGCTGGGTAAAGATAAATGATACGACGATTGATTATCCGTTGGTTCAGGCAAAGAATAATGACAAATACTTAGCACGCGATTACAAAGGTGATTACGCAACGGCGGGAACGCCTTTTGTGGACTATCGGAATAATAAGATGGCGGACCCATTGACGGTCATTTACGGCCACAGGATGAAAGACGGAATTATGTTCTCGGATATCACGCGCTTTGCGGAGAAGTGGTATTTCGATCGCCATCAGACCGGAACGCTTTATACGGATGAGGGTAAATATAAGCTTGAACTGCTCGGTTTTGCAGTCTTGAACTTGGGCGAAACGGACATCTATAACGTTAATACCTATAAGAAAAACAGCGGCAAAATGATAGTTTCAAACGGAACAGCAAAGAACGCGACCATCGGGCAGAGTATAGAGGTCGAGCGCGACAAGACCTATTACTTCTCCGGCTTCTACGTAAACATGAACTCGGAGGGCGTTACTCCGAAGGTAGTGTATACGACGGTTGAAGGAAAGACCGCGGTCGCTCCCGTAGAGTTTTTCTACGACCCCGACAGATTCTTCTTCGAGGGTGCGTTTAAGCTGCCCGACGATGCCAACAGTATGCGCGGCAATGCGACGGTTAAGTTCCTTCTTGATAACGGCGATAAGGGCCAGGCGTATATTTCGGATATCGGAGTATATGAAGAGGGCAAATACGAAAACCTTTTCAAGAACGCGGACTTCAGTAACAATTTCACCCAGTGGCAGAGCAACCCGAACTATACGCTTTCAAAGTATGACGCGTCGGTATTTGTGTTCTATTATGACGACAGCGCCTTTGACGACGGCGACTGGTCGGGAACCGCCGCTGATATGTCGGTGATAAAGGGCGATATAACCGGTCAGATACTTGACGGTGACGGGCTTGGATTTGCCGGTGTAAGAGTTGTTCTGCTTCCGGGCAGAATAACCGTAAAGACCGACGCCGACGGTTATTACAGATTTAAGGATCTTAAGCCCGGCGAATATTCGCTTTACGTAAGAACACCCAAGGGTGAGGAAATGTTCGTAAGAACGGTAACGGTCGAAGCCGGTATGGCTACGGGTGTTTCGGCTATTACGCTCGCTATGGCGGAGGATGACGAGATCGACGATATCGAATACGATACCGACTCGGCTAATTACGGTATTGTCTGTGGTTATCTGTTTGACGCTAACGGCAAACCGCTTAAAGGACAGAAACTGTACCTCGGTAATGTCGGTACCGTTACCACCAAGGCAAAGGGCGTGTTCCAGTTTAACGATGTTCCTCCCGGAGAATACGATATCTATACTAAGCTTGACGACGGCTCTATTCATATCTTCAAGCGCGTAAAGGTCGTAGCCGGTAAGGGCAAGATATATAAAATTAAGATGCCTGCGGAAGCGGAGACCGGTTTCTTCGCCGATTTAAGCTGGATTTGGATAGCGGCTATCGCCGTGGGCGGTGTTCTCGTTTTAGGTGGCGCAGCGTTTGTGATTGTACTTATTCTCAAAAAGAAACAAAAATCATGATAAAAAACAAGTTAGGCGGTATTTCTTATACTGCCTGACTTGATTTTTGTGAAAAGTGCGTTTTGCGTATTGTTTTTTAAAAGGTTGGATAAAAATGGAATTGAATTACAAAGAGTTGTTTGATAACGAACTTGAAAAACCGCTTGACCGTATTGTTGAAGACGGCGGTTTCACCGGAATTTTCAGAACTATCGGTGTCGTTGGCGACAGTCTCTCTTCCGGCGAGTTCCAAGCGGTTCATGAAGACGGTAAAAATTCTTATCACGATCTTTTCGAGTATTCATACGGTCAATATATTGCAAGAATTTGCGGCAGTACGGTTTATAATTTTTCGCGCGGAGGCATGACCGCAAAGGAATACTGTGAGACGTTTGCCGATTACAAGGGCTTCTGGAATCCGAGCTATGCCTGTCAGGCATATATAATCGCCCTTGGCGTCAACGATATACACGGCGAGAATTTTGAAGTCGGAACTTTGGATGACGTCGATTTCAAAAACTATAAAAACAACAGGAAAACAATAACGGGATACTATGCGCAGATCATTCAGCGGTTAAAGCAAATACAGCCGCGTGCCGAATTCTTTTTGATGACTATACCGAATGAAACGCGCAGCAATGAGAAAACAGAGGCGTTAAGGCAAAACCTTTATGCCTTTGCCGAAAAGTTCAGCAATACTTTTGTGCTCGATCTGTATAAATACGGGCCTGAATACAATTTGGAATTCAAGAGTAAATTTTTCATGGGCGGTCACATGAATCCGATGGGTTATATGTTCACTGCTAAAATGGTTGTTTCGTACATTGACTATATAATAAGGCACAATATGGCTCATTTCAAAGAGGTCGGCTTTATCGGGACCGATCTTCACGGCTGACGGTTTAGCCGCAACTAAATTTAAAGGATATGTTTACTATGAAATATTTAACGTTGGTTTTTGACGACGGACCCTCTTATCCCATTCGTGAAATTGCGGATAAAATCAAGAGCTACGGGTGGAACGCGGCTTTCGCCGTAATAGGCAGAAAGATAACGGATGAAACCGTGGATATGATAAAGTATGTTACAGACAACGGATTTCAGGTGGTTTCGCACGCGCAGAACCATGTACATATCGAAAAGCTTTCGACACGTGAGGAAATGAAAGAAGAGCTCATAACTCCGATAGAAACCGTGCGTCAGATGATCGGATACGAGATAACAATGGCGCGTCTGCCGTTTTTGAGCGAAAGTGAAAATGTGCTTTCGGTAACCAAAGAACTCGGATTGCCGCTTTTAGGTCAGGGAATAGACGGCGGCAGAGATTGGGACCCGACCACCAAGCCCGAATTTATTGCCTCGGCGGTGCTCGGCTCGGTATGCGACGGCGCCGTAGGGTGTCTTCACGTATTGGAGGGTACCTGCAAGGCGCTCGACACGATACTTCCGAATCTTAAAGATATGGGATATTGCCTTGTTACGCCGCAGGAGCTTTTTAAGAGAACGGGTATAACTCCGCCGCTCGGCGTGCAGATACATAACGTGTACGATTTTAAGAGGTGAAATAAATGTCAAATCAGTGGAAGGGTAAGCTTTGGTACGCTTACGGTACTTCGATGACCAGCATACAGCAGGGCAAATTCGTGCCGGTGGTAGAGAAACTGTCCGGTATGACCGTCGTGAACAAAGGCATACCCGGCGGTTGTCTTACGCCTGACGGTTACGGTAAAGGCAACGTTAAGGCGGCGGTTTTAGACCCTGACGACGGTAAAAAAGACGCCGACCTCATTACCCTTGAGGTTTTACCTAACGAAGGCGCAAAAGTCGGCGATATTTACGATACCGACGATGAATCGTTCTGCGGTTGCTTTAACCGGTGTTTAAGATTTTTGCAGGAAAACACAAAGGCGCAGATAGTCGTTATAATAATGATAGGCGGCAACGAAAATCCTCCCGGATACAAGATAGAGAGCCGCGGTATACCGCAGTTTGAGTTTTCCGAAATCATAAAAAAGGTCGCACGGTCAAACGGCGTACCGGTAATCGACGTTTTCGGCGAAAGCGGTCTCGGCTACGCCCGGGTTAAAAATCGCGATTACCAACTTGACAATATCCATCTGAACGATTTAGGCGGGCTTAATATGGGCAAGTTCGTCTGGAGCAAACTAAAAGATATTCCCGTATGGGAAACCAAGACAGACAGTAAAGAGGGTTAATTATGAGCAGTTTTATTCCTTATCCGTTTTTTCACGATGACGTTCCGCTCGACATTTCATTTGTCTTTGCGGATGAAAAGCCGGCGGGCAAGCACGGCTTTCTTAAAGTCAGCGGTAAAGACCTCGCTTTCAGCGACGGAACCAAAGTAAAATTTTGGGGCACTAACTTTAACGGCTGGGGTTGCTTCCCGGAGCACGACTACGCTGAAAAACTTGCGCGTCGCCTTGCAAAAATGGGTATAAACCTCGTGCGTTTTCATCAGCTTGATTCCGAGTGGCATACGCCGAATATATTTGCCTTTACAAAAGGCAAACGCCGTACCGACGCACACCTCGACCCCGACAGTATGGATAGACTTGACTATCTCATATATTGCCTTAAAAAAGAGGGAATATATTGCTATATGGATATGTTTACATACCGCAAGTTTAAGTCGGACGAGGGCGTGGAAAACGCAATAGCGCTTAAAGACGCGGCAAAATCGAGCAGCGTCTTTTCCCGTAAACTTATTGACCTTCAAAAGGAACTTTGTAAGGAGCTATGGCAGCATAAAAATCCTTACACAAAACTTTCTTATGCCGACGACCCGGTATTTGTTTTGGCGGAAATCACAAATGAATGTGAACTTTTCTGCGGCGGACACTGGCCGCTTCCCGAGCCTTATTTCACCGAATTCAAGGATTTGTTCGGCGCGTGGCTCAAAGAGAATAATATTGATAAAAAA
>JAFZIW010000095.1 GCA_017554125.1 Clostridia bacterium
AATCCGACGGGCTTACGACCACGCAAACGCTTCAGATACAGGATATTATTACCTCGCAAACCAACATTCCGCTGAGCAATATTAAAATTATTCCGGTAAAATAGTTGTGCTTTTCAAAAAAATGTGTTATACTTAATAAGAGAAAGCGAAACAACCTGAAGGCGGAGGTATAAATATGCAGGAAAATAAAACTGAATTAAACGTATCAATACAGGTGCTTGAGAAAATGGCGCAGATAGCCGCCTGTGAAATCGAGGGCGTTACCGGGCTTTCAAAAAAGGCGATTGACATCAAGAGTTCGCTTAAAACAAAGAGCGTTTTCAAGGGTGTTAAAGCCGAAAACATTAACGGTGCTATTGAAATAACGGTTTATATCTGTGTTGCAAAGGGCGTTAAGGTGCGCGAGGTTGCAAGCGCGGTGCAGAACAACGTCAAGGATAAGATACAGACTATGACGAGTACCGCCGTAACCAAGGTAAACGTCTTTGTCGCCGATATTTCGATACCTGACGAAGCGAAAGACGAAGCGGAATAATTTGAGTAAAAAACAAGCCGGAGAGGTTAATTCCTCTCCGGCTTTAATTTTGCCTTACGCCTTGTTAAGTTTTTTAGCAAGCGCGCTCTTTTTCCTTGCGGCGTTATTCTTGTGAAGCAGACCTTTTCCGGCTGCTTTATCAATTTTTGCAACAGCGTTCTTTACCGCCTCGTCAGCGCCGTCAGCCTTTGCGTCGATTGCGGCGTCGGCTTTCTTTATCGCTGTTTTAAGGGCGGAACGTTCAGCCTTGTTGCGCTCGTTATTGGCGCGGCTGATTGCAACTCTCTTTTTTGCGGATTTGATATTCGGCATGGTAACACCTCCCATTTCTCATACAACAACAGTATGATATCATAACTTTACTTATTTTGCAAGATTTTTATAAATCAGTCTTCATAATCGGGGTTAATTTCCGCCGATTTCATACCCGTACCGGCGGGGATGAGCTGACCGATAATAACGTTTTCTTTAAGTCCGAACAACGGATCTTCCTTGCCCTTGATAGCCGCTTCGGTGAGCACTCTCGTGGTCTCCTGGAACGACGCCGCGGACATAAACGATTCGGTGGCGAGAGAAGCCTTGGTAATACCGAGAAGGGTGGGCTTGTAAACCGCCTTTGTAAGACCTTCCTCACCTGCCACCGTGCGTCTGTCGATTTCGGCGTTGGCATCGGCGATATCCTTGTATTCGTAACTCATATCGAGAATAAGGTCGGTCGAACCCGGGTCGAGTATTCTGAGCTTTCTCATCATCTGGCGAACGATTATTTCAATATGCTTATCGTTGATATCAACACCCTGCGTGCGGTAAGCGTTCTGAATCTCCGCGATGATGTATTTCTCAACCTCTTCGGGGCCCTGCGCTTCGAGTATATCCTGCGGATATTTGGCACCCGGTATAAGCAGGTCGCCGGCGTTGACGTAATCGCCGTCGTTTACGAGTATTCTCGAACCGTACGGGATAGTGACCTTTTCTTCCTGCAAGGTTTCTTCATTGTTGATAAAGAGAATGTTTGCTTTCTTTTCCGCAACAATGCGAACTCTGCCCGAAATCTTGGCTATCAGACCGCAACGCTTGGGCCTTCTTGCCTCGAAAAGCTCTTCAACGCGGGGAAGACCCTGCGTGATATCCTCGGTAGACGCGATACCGCCGGTATGGAAGGTACGCATCGTAAGCTGAGTACCCGGCTCACCGATGGACTGCGCCGCGACTATGCCGACCGCTTCGCCGACGGTTACCGGCTTATTGGTGGCAAGGTTCGCGCCGTAGCACTTGCGGCATACGCCGTGGTGTGAATGGCAAGTCAATACCGAACGGATCTCAACGCTTTCAATACCCGCGGCAACAATGCGCTTTGCGTCTTCCTTGGTCATCATACGGTCTGTATCGCATATAACCTCGCCGGTGTTCGGGTCGGCAACCGGATGGAGAAGATATCTTCCCACGAGACGTTCCTCAAGGGTTTCGAGTATATGATTTCCGTCCTTGATATCCGATATGGTGAGACCTTCCTCGGTGCCGCAGTCGTTTTCGCGGACGATAACGTCCTGTGAAACGTCGACAAGACGGCGGGTAAGATAGCCCGAGTCGGCGGTACGGAGCGCGGTATCGGCAAGACCTTTACGCGCGCCGCGCGAAGAAATAAAGTATTCGAGAACGTTAAGTCCTTCGCGGTAGTTAGCCCTTATCGGAACTTCGATAACCTTACCGGCGGTGTTTGCGATAAGTCCGCGCATACCCGCGAGCTGTCTGATCTGACTCATCGAACCGCGCGCGCCGGAATCGGCCATCATGAATATCGGGTTAAATTCGTCAAGGTTGCCTTTAAGAGCGTCGGCAACGTCTTCGGTCGCCTTGTTCCATATCTCTATTACGTGACGGCTGCGCTCATCGTTGCTGAGTAAACCGCGGTTGTACTGAAGCGTAATAGCGTCTATATCCTTTTCCGCCTGGGCGAGTATTTCCGCTTTTGCCGGCGGGATTACCGCGTCGGTTACGGCTACGGTGATAGCGCCTTTGGTGGAATACTTAAAGCCGGTAGCCTTGATTTTATCGAGAACTATCGAAGAAACGCTCGTTCCGTGAAGGTCAATACAACGCTCGATGATTTTGCCGAGCTGTTTCTTGCCGACCTTGTTCTGGATAATATCGTCGTTGCTTTCAACAACATTTTTCGTCGGGTCTTTAAGGGAGAACGACCATTCAAGGTCAAACTCATGACCGGGCTTTGACCTGTCGACAAGACCGAGGTCCTGCGGTATGGAGTCATTGAATATAATGAAACCGACAGTACACCATACGAGAGCGTGATTTCCGTTTTTATCGGTCATTCTTACTCTTATCGGTGCGTGAAGTCCCACAATACCGTCGTTATAAGCCATAACGGCTTCGTCCTTATCGCGGAAAACCTTGTTCGCGCCTATTTCATCGGATTTAACTATGGTAAGGTAATACGAACCGAGTACCATATCCTGAGTAGGAACGCTGACCGGCTTGCCGTCGGAAGGCTTGAGCAGGTTGTTGGCGGCGAGCATAAGGAAACGAGCCTCCGCCTGAGCTTCCGCGGAAAGCGGAATATGAATAGCCATCTGGTCGCCGTCGAAGTCGGCGTTATATGCGGTACATACGAGCGGATGAAGCTTTAACGCCTTACCCTCAACGAGCACCGGCTCAAACGCCTGAATACCGAGTCTGTGAAGAGTCGGAGCGCGGTTCAAAAGAACGGGATGTTCTTTTATAACCATTTCGAGCGCGTCCCAAACCTCGGTAGAGGCGCGGTCAACCATTTTACGCGCGGTCTTGATATTCGTGACCGATTTGGTCTCGACAAGACGTTTCATTACAAACGGTTTGAACAGCTCAAGCGCCATTTCCTTCGGAACGCCGCACTGATACATTTTAAGCTCCGGTCCTACGACTATAACCGAACGTCCTGAATAGTCGACGCGCTTACCGAGCAGGTTCTGACGGAAACGTCCCTGCTTGCCCTTAAGCATATCCGAAAGGGATTTGAGAGCGCGGTTATTCGGGCCTGTAACCGGTTTGCCGCGTCTGCCATTATCTATGAGCGCGTCAACCGCTTCCTGAAGCATTCTTTTCTCGTTGCGGACGATGATATCGGGCGCGCCGAGGTCGAGAAGCCTTTTAAGACGGTTGTTACGGTTTATAACCCTTCTGTAAAGGTCGTTAAGGTCGCTTGTTGCAAACCTGCCGCCGTCGAGCTGAACCATCGGGCGAAGGTCGGGCGGAATAACGGGCAGAACGTCGAGTATCATCCATTCGGGTCTGTTGCCCGAAAGACGGAAAGATTCGAGAACTTCAAGACGCTTTAAGAGTCTTACTCTCTTCTGACCGGTGGACTCTTCGAGTTCCTTGCGTAATTCGTCGCAGGTTTTATCAAGGTCGATTTCGCAGAGAAGTTCTTTTATGGCTTCCGCGCCCATTCCGGCTTTGAAGTCGTCTTCATACTTCTCGCGCATATCATTATACTGTTTTTCGTTTAAGAGCTGTTTTTTCTCGAGCGGCGTAGTGCCCGGGTCGGTCACTATATACTGCGAGAAATAAAGCACGTGTTCAAGAGCCTTGGGCGAAATATCAAGCGCCAGACCCATGCGGGAGGGTATCGTCTTGAAATACCAGATATGAGAAACGGGGGCGGCAAGCTCGATAGAGCCCATGCGCTCGCGGCGCACTTTTGCGCTCGTGACCTCAACGCCGCAGCGTTCGCATATCTTTCCCTTATAGCGAATGCGTTTGTATTTTCCGCAATGGCATTCCCAGTCTTTGGTGGGCCCGAATATCTTTTCGCAGAAGAGACCTTCCACCTCGGGCTTGAGTGAACGGTAATTGATGGTTTCGGGCTTTGTTACCTCGCCGTAAGACCAGCTTCTTATCTGTTCGGGTGAGGCAAGACCTATTTTTATAGATTCAAATTTAATATCGTTCTGATTATCCATAACCGTATCTTACCTCCTTATATTTCTTCCGATTCGTCGTCGGCTACAATATCTTCGCCGTTTTCATCCTGAAGAGCGTAACCCTCGAGTTCATCCTCGACAACTACGTTTTCATCCTCAAAGTAAACGGGTGCGTTTTTGCCGAAGCCGGCGTCGTCATCGTCAAACCTCTGTTTGAGGTCTACTTCGTAACCGTCTCTGTCAAGTACGCGGATATCGAGACCCAGCGACTGAAGCTCTTTAATGAGAACCTTGAACGATTCGGGCGTTCCCGCCTTCGGAACGTTCTGTCCCTTAACGATTGCCTCATAGGTCTTGACTCTGCCGACAACGTCGTCGGACTTGACCGTGAGTATTTCCTGGAGCGTGTAGGCGGCGCCGTATGCTTCAAGCGCCCAAACTTCCATTTCGCCGAAACGCTGACCGCCGAACTGCGCCTTGCCGCCGAGCGGCTGCTGCGTTACGAGTGAATACGGACCGGTAGACCTTGCGTGAATCTTATCGTCGACCAGGTGATGCAGTTTAAGGTAATACATATAACCTACCGTTACCCTGTTGTCGAAAGGTTCGCCGGTTCTGCCGTCGTAAAGCTGAACCTTACCGTCCTCCGGCATACCTGCGAGCTTGAAGCATTCGCGGATATCCGATTCATGCGCGCCGTCGAATACCGGTGTGCATATATTCCAGCCGAGAGCCTTGGCGGCGTAACCCAGATGAACTTCAAGAACCTGTCCGATATTCATACGGGACGGAACGCCCAGAGGATTAAGAACTATATCAAGCGGAGTGCCGTCGGGAAGGAAGGGCATATCCTCGCTCGGGAGTATTCTCGAAACAACGCCCTTGTTACCGTGACGTCCCGCCATCTTATCGCCGACGGAAATCTTACGCTTCTGCGCGATGTAGCAACGGACAACGTCGTTTACGCCGGGACTTAATTCCGAGGAATTTTCGCGGTTGAACACTTTTACGTCAACGATTACGCCGTATTCACCGTGCGGAACGCGCAGGGAGGTATCTCTGACCTCGCGCGCCTTCTCGCCGAATATGGCGCGAAGGAGCCGCTCTTCCGCGGTAAGCTCGGTTTCGCCTTTGGGTGTAACCTTACCTACGAGAATATCGCCCGATTTAACCTCGGCGCCGATACGGATGATTCCGCGCTCGTCAAGGTCTTTGAGCGCGTCCTCACCGACGTTCGGTATATCGCGCGTGATTTCCTCTTTACCGAGTTTTGTATCTCTCGATTCGATTTCGTATTCTTCTATATGAATAGAGGTGTAAACGTCGTCACGTACAAGACGCTCGTTTAAGAGTACCGCGTCTTCGTAGTTGTAGCCTTCCCAGGTCATAAAACCGATAAGCGCGTTTCTGCCGAGCGATATTTCGCCGTTGCTCGTCGCCGGACCGTCGGCGATTACCTCGTTTGCCGAAATCTTCTGACCTACGGACACTATCGGCTTTTGGTTAATACAGGTCGCGTGATTCGAGCGCAGGAACTTAATGAGGTTGTACTCGTCGATTTCGCCGTCCTTCGCGCGTATCTTTATTGTATCCGCGCTTACGTAGGTAACGGTACCGGCGCGCTTCGCAAGTACGACAACGCCCGAGTCAATAGCCGCCTTATACTCCATACCGGTAGCAACTATCGGGTTTTCGGGGCGCAGCAGCGGCACAGCCTGCTTCTGCATGTTCGAGCCCATGAGGGCGCGGTTGGTATCGTCGTTTTCAAGGAAGGGTATCATAGCCGTGGCGACCGATACCACCATTTTAGGCGATACGTCCATAAAGTCGGCGCGTGTGGCGGAAGTCTCATGAAATTCATCATGGTAACGCGCGTTTACCTTTTTGCGCATAAAGAAGCCGTTTTCATCGAGCGGCTCGTTCGCCTGCGCCACCACGTACTCGTCTTCCTCGTCAGCCGACATATAAACAACCTCGTCAAGCACCTTGCCGGTCTTTTTGTCAACGCGGCGGAAAGGCGCTTCGATAAAGCCGTATTTATTGATTCTCGCATAGGTCGCGAGGTAGGATATAAGTCCGATATTCGGACCTTCCGGTGTTTCTATCGGGCACATACGTCCGTAATGGGTGTAGTGAACGTCGCGCACCTCGAAAGAAGCGCGGTCTCTTGACAAACCGCCGGGACCGAGAGCCGAAAGACGGCGCTTATGGGTAAGCTCGGAGAGCGGGTTGGTCTGGTCCATGAACTGCGAAAGCGGAGAAGAACCGAAGAACTCTCTTATCGCCGCCACTACCGGACGTATATTGATAAGCGACTGCGGGGTAGTGTTCTCAAGGTCCTGAAGCTGTAACGTCATTTTCTCGCGTACGACTCTTTCCATACGGGCAAAGCCGATGCGGAACTGGTTTTGCAAAAGTTCGCCGACCGAGCGAATTCTTCTGTTGCCCAGGTGGTCGATATCGTCTACCGAGCCGACGTCATAGGGAAGACCGAGGAAATAGTTGACGCTCGCGAAAATATCGTCAAGCGTGATATGCTTGGGAATGAGGACGTCAACGCTGTCGACAAGGGCGGCTTTAAGCGCTTTCTTGTCGAGACCCTCGTCGAGTATCTCTTTGAGGACGTCGAAGCTTACCTTTTCGTTTACGCCCTGCGCGTCAAGGTCGGCAAGCTCTTTCGCCGTGAGCTTAACGAAGTCTTTGAGCTCGACCATTTTGTTGGTCAATATCTTGACTTCGGTGGTGTGACCCTCGAAATCGGTCACGTTAACGTACGCCTCGAAAACGCCGTGAGATTCAAACGTCTGAGCCATTTCGCGCGTTACGGTAACGCCCGGCTCGGCTAAAACTTCGCCGGTAAGCGGGTCCGCGACGGGACGCGAAAGCACTCTTCCCCTGATTCTTGCGCCGAGGGAGAGTTTCTTGTTGTATTTGTAGCGGCCTACGCGGGAAAGGTCGTATCTGTGAACGTCAAAGAACATTTGCTCAAGATATGCCTTTGCGCCGTCAAGGGTTACCGGCTCGCTCGGACGGAGCTTCTTGTAAACCTCGACAAGACCGTCGTCGGTATTCTTGGTTTCGTCCGCTTCAAGCGTGGCGGCAAGGCGCTCGTCGTCGCCTAAAAGCTCGCGTATCTGCTGGTTGCTGCCGATCCCCAGGGCGCGTACAAACGCGGTGATGGGGAGTTTTCTGTTTTTATCAATGCGGACGTAGAGCACGTCGTTGGGGCTTGTTTCATATTCAAGCCACGCGCCGCGGTTGGGGATGATAGTCGAGGAAAACAGACGTTTTCCGGTTTTTTCATCCGCTTTTTCGGCGTAGTATATACCGGGCGAACGGACAAGCTGTGATACAATAGCGCGCTCGGCGCCGTTGATTACAAACGTGCCCGATTCTGTCATAATCGGGAAATCGCCCATAAATACTTCGCTTTCCTTGATTTCGCCGGTCTCGTTATTGAGCAGGCGCGCGGTAACGCGGAGAGGCGCGGCGTAGGTTGTGTCACGCGCTTTGCATTCGGCAACGTCATACTTCGGCTTCTCGTCTATCCGGTAATCGATGAAACTAAGAACGAGATTTCCGCTGTAATCGGTAATGGCGGACATATCCTTGAAGACCTCTTTCAGTCCCTCGCGGATAAACCAGTTGTATGAGTCTTTTTGTACTTCAATGAGGTTCGGCATTTCGATAACCTCATTGATTTTGGAAAAGGTCATACGTTTGTTATTGCCCAACATTACGGGCTTAACCATCGCTGATTTCTCCATAGGTGCAGAATCACTCCTAAATTAAAATTACAAATCTCATAAATCCGGGTGAAAAAACGCCTCGAATTTCTCTGTTTTCAACAACAAAAAATTCAAAAAGGCGCACATTCCCCCATCATCCAATAGTAATGATTCATTATAAACGAACGAAGCGTCTGTGTCAAGGAAAATTTTGTGAATTTTTGTAATATTTTCAAAAAGTTAAACCCCGATACTACCCGTTGACTTTATTCTTGTGGTATGTTAAAATAAGTCTATACTATATATTGTATAGTGAAGGAGCAAACGAGAATGAAAACCGATACAGCGAGATTTACCGGAAAAATCAAACGGACTTGCGCCCTGATCATCTGTGCGGCTATGCTGCTCGGACTTTTTCCCGCCGCTTCTATGATGAGCGCGGGGGCGCTTTCCGGACTCGGCACAGCGGAGAACCCTTATATTGTTACCACGTGGGACGAATTCGATCAGCTCATGCGGCTCGACGAGGGCAAAACCGTTTATATCGAGCTTGGCAACGATATCGAGTGGCGTTCAGTAAAAAGTGCGTATTATGAAACCGCCATACCCGTTACCGGAAACATCGTGCTTGACCTTAAAGGGCATTTCGTTCATAAGTATCACGACTCTTACTGGAATTACGGAAGATGTTACTCCGAGGGCCCCGGTTACGGTGAATTGCTCCGCGTTATGGGCACGCTTGTCATAAACGACACCGTGGGCGGCGGAACGATGCAGGTAAACGGTGAGCTTATTGAAGAGTATATATGGATGATACTTTCGTACGACAGCAGTGAACGGGTGCTTATAGTCGAGGACGGAGGAAACCTGACCGTCAACGGCGGCACATACATTGCAGGCGAGACAAAGGAATTGTACTGCGCGGCGGCATACGTTGTCGAAAGCGAGGGACGTAACGTAAACTTCCTTTCAAGCGACTATAACGGCTACGCCTGGCGCGTTGACAGCGGTACCGCCCTTACCGCCAACGGTGGCTCTAACGTTACTATCCGCGGCGGCAGATTTGTAGGCACCGGATACGAGGACCTCGGTTGTGAATACGAGGGCTACGATATGAATATCGACGGCAAGCAGGCGGCGATCGAGATCAAGAAGGACGCCAACGTAAAGATATATAACGGCGCCTTCCACGGCGAAGCCGGCGCTAATATTGTAAACGACCGCGGCGGTAACGTTGAGGTCTGGTGCGCCGCGTTTACCGTAAAAAGCCCGCGTATAATCGTAGGCGACAGACTTAACCCCGCGCTTTCCACCTACCGCATAGAATACGATACGAGCAAATCGCCCGGCACGGTCAATATCCCGGCTTCGGCTTTCAAAAAAGCGACCGGCGGCGTGTTCCATGTAGGAAACATCGAATTTACCTATACGCCGGGCGCCAATCACGGTGACTTCGGCTTCGGGCCGCTGCTTCTTCCCACGTATGATTTGACCGCCGAGTTTGAGGATACCACGCTTAACGCCGCCGGAAAGATCGAGTGGGCGCCATACAGCTCCCGCGTTATCCGCGCGTACAACCCCAATCTCTACTTCCCGGACGAGGCGGGTATGTATAAAGGTCAGCAGAATTACTATCTTGAATCGACGGCGAGCAACTGGGCTTCATACGGCTACAAGTGGAAAATTACGGACGTAGAGAGTAATTTATCAAAGTCGGTCTACGTTTACAGGGACGATTTCGACCTTAACTGGTTCTGCACCGGTTCTAACACAGTTTCATCAAGTCAGTCCGATGGGTTTAAGTTCCAGAACGGGCATACTTATGAATTGACCTACTGTCAGTTTATTCGCTTCCCGGATGGTGCGATCGTTAATTCCTCGACCTACGGTGTGCCCGAAAAGGTCTATATCCCGAGAGTGAGCCTGCCCTTCGTTAAAGTCAAGTCTTTTACAAATACGTGGGATAAGGCGAAAGGCGGTCCGGATAATTACGAACTGACGCTCGACGTAGTCGATATCAACGGCTCTATGACAAACAGTATGGAGCTTCGCATTTTAGAAGGCGCGGAGGATTCCACGTATTCAAGGCCCGTTATCGGCGCCGACGGCAAAAATATCACCTTCCACGCGGAGGACTCGGGTGAGCTTAAAATAAGCTTTACCGACCAAAACCGTATGCTGCTTAAAGGCGGTATGAATAAGCTTGCTTTACGCATCGTAGTCAATAATCCGCTTGCCGGCGAGCACTTTGACACCGAGATACCGCTTGACGTCTACTGCCCGAGGTGGGCGCTTACAGACCGCCAGAAGAGCAATACAAGCGACGATATGTACCGCCAAACTACGACTGTAAACTGCGTCGGAGCGGAAACCGTAACGCTCAGAAACGCCAATAACTACAGAGGAACAAAGCTGTCCTACTGGGAGTATACTCCAAAAGAGGGCGGTGCCAAGACCCCCGTAGGCAAAGCAAACGGCATAGGCAGTAACGTAACGGTAAGCGCTTCAAATCAGGGCACCTATTGTTACAAGGCGTATGCCGATGAGGCGGGGACCCAGCTTATTTACGCCAGTAACTATATCCGTATCGTTAAGTCTGACAGGTATTACGTTTCATATAACGCGGGCGAAGGTACCGGCGCAATGAGCGAAACCGGCGTCGGCTCGGGCGAAAGCTTTACGCTTCCCGAATGTCCGTTCACACCTCCCGCGGGTAAGAAATTCAAATGCTGGCAGGTTGACTACAACCGCACCTATTCCGCGGGAAGTACGATGACTGTAACGCAGGACGTTGAGCTTACCGCCATTTATACCGAAATCAACGCCACGGTTTCTTTCAGTGCCGGTGAGGGCAGCGGATATATGGCGTCTAAGGTAGTCGATAACGACACGGAATATACCCTTCCCGAGTGTACCTTCACTCCGCCGGCGCATTACCGGTTCTTATATTGGAAAAATGAAAAAGGTTGGTATTACTCCGCCGGCTACAAATATAAGATAAACGGCAGTGAGACCTTTACGGCTTATTGGCAACCCATCAATAATGATTGCACGATAACCTTTGACCGAAACGGCGGGAAAACCGATATGGACCCCGGAAAGGGAACCGTCGGCTCCAAGTATACTTTGCCTAACTGCACCTGCCAGCCGCCTACCGGTATGGCGTTCGATTGCTACGAGGTAGTGGGTGGCTTAGGCGGTTATATGCCGGGTGATAAGATAGAGGTTACCGGCGATATGACGGTCAGAGTCTGCTGGACCGCTCCGAAGCTTCTGACAGCCGCGGCGTGCACCATATCCGCTCCGGTGGCGGGCGAGCACCCCGATATGAACCCCGTATCTCTCGAACCCGACAAATACGACGTTATAATCGAGGAGTGGTCGGAATACAAGAGCGCCGCGACCTTGCTTGAAACATCAACCTTCAGGCAAAACGTAGATTATCAGGCGATAATTATATTCGCACCGAAGGCGGGGTACACCTTCAGCAAGACCGAAACCGCGTTTACGGTAAACGGCAAGGAAACTACTAACAAAGGTTCGACGTCGCTCGGCTTCTACCGCGCGGTAATAATGTCCGCGCCCGATTCCGAGTTTACCATAATGAACGCCGGAGCGACCATTGACGCTCCGAAAGTCGGGCAGACTCCGGCTACGGTAAACGTTTCGGTTCAGTCGCTTGACCCCGAAAAATACAACGTGATCGTTGGTTTCTGGACGTACGTAATGGACGGTAACCTTATCACGATGAGGACTAACGTCGATACCTTCAAGGCGGGATATGAGTATGAGCCGCATCTCGTTTTCACACCGGTGGATGATTATTCCGTGTGTTCGGATACCGTATACACTCTAAACTCAAAGATGCTTACAAAAGATCCT
>JAFZIW010000096.1 GCA_017554125.1 Clostridia bacterium
AGGCGCGAAGCGCTTAAAGGCAACGCGGACTGCTGCGAAGTGGTCTGCGCAAAGCTCGGCGAAAATTTGGGAAATTACGCGGCGATTGCAACAGCAATGCTTTAAGGAGAGATAAAAGTGAATCTATACGAACGTTATGAGACGCTGCTTTCGGCGAAGCCGGATATTGAAAAGGCAAAGGATGCTGTAATAGAATCCTTTAAGTCGGGCGGCAAGCTCCTGCTTTGCGGCAACGGCGGCTCTTCCGCCGACTGTGACCATATCGTCGGCGAGCTTATGAAGGGCTTTATGAGTAAGAGAAGTCTTACCAAAGAGCAAAGGCTTGAAATGATTAAAAACAATGAAAGCATAAACAGAGAGTGGCTCGGCCAGTTGCAACGCGCGCTGCCCGCCGTTTCCCTTACTTCGGCAACGGCGCTTAATACGGCGTTTTGCAACGACGTAAACCCCGAACTTTTATACGCTCAGCAGTTGATGGGGCTCGGCAAAAAAGAGGACGTACTGCTTTGCATAAGCACTTCCGGAAACTCCAAAAACGTATGCGCGGCGGCGGCGGTAGGCAAGGCGCTCGGTATTACGGTCATAGCTCTTACCGGTCAAGGCGGGGGAAAACTTAAAGAAATTGCGGATATCTGTATTTGCGTTCCCGAGACCGAAACCTACAAGGTGCAGGAGCTCCATTTGCCGGTATATCATTATATCTGTGCTGAAACCGAAAAGCATTTTTTTAATGACTGACGCGTAAAACCAAGGGGGCGTTTCTTTTGGAATTCTACACTCAAAAAACCGTTCAAAAAATCAAAAGATTAAATATCGAATACGAAAAGTTTTTATATAAAAAGATAGCGGAGCCGATATGCGAAATATCCGAATTGCCGGCGATAGAAAACACAGCCGAAGCGCGTTCCCGTTTTTATACGGAAATGCCGAAGAGCGGCTGGAAAAGGGCAAATCCCGGCGATAAATGGGGCGGAGATTTTCGTTACGCATGGTTCCGCTGTAATTATACGGTAAGCGATGAGTTCGCTGGTAAAAAACTGCTTTTGCGCCCCGATACCGGGCTTGCCGAGGGTCTGCTGTTTATAAATGGCAAACCAGCCGGAATGTTTGACAAATGTCCCGATATTCAGAACCTTAACCGCCTGCATGACGTTCAGCCGCTGACCTTCTGCGCGAAAGCCGGCGAGACCTTTGAAATTGCTGTTGAATGCTACGCGGGGCATCCCGTGCCGGGAACAAGACCGTACGATAACGGCGATATGGGGAATATAGGTATGTATCCCGTAAATACCGTGCGTACTTTTAACTCGCTCGACGTGGTTTTACTCGATGAAACCGTCGCGGAGTTTTTGACTTTACACAGAACCGTAGCGCAGATAATCGACTTTTACGGCGAGAACGCCAAAATCCGCGCGGACGCGGTAAACGCTTTTTGCGAGCTTATTAAGATATTGCCACAGCTCCCGTGCGAGGTAACGTTTGACTGGCATCCGGCGCTTGAAAAAGCAAACGGGATACTGCGCGACGTAACGGCGCAAAAAAGAGGCGGCGAAGAGTTCGGTTACGTCGGTCTTATAGGACACAGTCATCTCGACACCGCGTGGCTTTGGCCTGTCCGCGAAACGCTCCATAAGGCGGCGAGAACCTTTTCAAACGCATTGCGGATTATGGAAAGATACCCCGATTATCATTATATTCAAAGCTCGGTCGTCTATATCGACTGGATGAAAAAATACTATCCCGATATTTATGAAAAAATGAAGAAAATGACCGCCGCCGGCAGATGGGAACCAAACGGCGGCGCCTGGGTGGAATGTGATAACAATATCCCTTCGGGCGAATATATAGTAAGACAGTTTCTTATCGGTCAGAGGTATACAAAAGAAAATTTCGGTTATCTTGCGGACTGCTTCTGGCAGCTCGACACTTTCGGCTATTCGTCCGCGATACCTCAGATTTTAAGAAAATGCGGTATTAAGTATTTTCTTACCACCAAGCTTTCCTGGAACGAGGCAAACGAGTTTCCGCACGATTCGTTTATATGGAAAGGACTGGACGGTACCGAGGTACTTACGCATTTTAATATTTCATACGCCTGGCCTGACGTAAAAGATATTAAAAGAGCGGTGCTTCCGAATATCAAGCACTCGGAAGTTTCAAATATGAAGCTTTTATCCTACGGCTTCGGCGACGGCGGCGGCGGACCGAGTTACAGTATGCTCGAAAGTGAAAAAACGGTAAAAGGTATGGCGGGAATGCCTGAACTTGAAAGCACTACCGTCAGCGCTTTTATGCACCGCCTTGAAGAAAGCGCGAGAAATCTTCCGGTGTTTTCGGGCGAGCTTTATCTTGAACTGCACAGGGGGACGCTTACCCAAATGCACGAGATAAAGCGTTCAAACCGAATGCTTGAAAAGGCGATTCATAATTACGAGCTTTTATCGGTAACGGTAAACGGCGGCGATGAGGAATTGCGCGGCGATTCGGTCAAGACGTTGCTTGTAAACCAGTTTCACGATATACTCCCCGGCACCTGTATCGCCGAAGCGCACGATGTTGCAATTTACGAAAACAAAAAAGCGATTTCGCGCCTTACCGACGGTATGAAGAGCTTTTTTGATGGCGGAAGACAAGTTAAAAGCTTATGCAATACGCTTTCGTTTGACAGAAGCGACCAGATTATACTTAAAAACACCGATTTTTCCCCCGATAACCGTACTGTTCAGGAGTATACCGATATTTACGGCGATAAGTGTACCGCCGTTTCGGGCGTTACTCTGAAAGCGTTTTCGATTCAAACCCTGGTATCGGGAAAACCGAAGCCGGCCGAATGTCCTTTTAAGGTGGAGGGCAACAGTATCTCGACCCCGTTTGCCGATATCGTTATGGAAAACGGACGGTTTATTTCCTATAAGACAAAGCGCGGCGCGCAGGCGGTATTTGACGCCGCTGTTCCGTTTAACACCCTGTATTTCGGCGAGGATATCCCCGAAAAATGGGATAACTGGGATATTGATTACGACCAGGCGCAAATAATGAAGCCGGTTACCGAATGCGTTTCAAGCGAGGTGGTATCGGTCGGCGCGTTGCAGCTTCGCATTCGCGTCAAGTATAAATTCGGCGATTCTTCGCTTTCGCAGGATATCGTTTTTTATTCGGATAATCCGCGTATAGATTTTGAATCTGTTGTGGACTGGAACAGTCCGCATTCTCTGCTTAAAGTCGGCTTTAAGGTCAA
>JAFZIW010000097.1 GCA_017554125.1 Clostridia bacterium
TCCTTGTTGTTGACCGAGCCGTCGCCGTTAATATCAAGCGCCGCTTCGTTGACCTCGACATCCCAATCGGAAAGGTATTGGAAAAGCCGCGTAAGGTCTTTATTGTTTACACTTCCGTCGCCGTTTATATCGCCGGGGGTAGTTCCGCTCACCACCGTTAAAGTAGCTGTCGGCTCGCTTACAATTTGGTAAACCTTTTCACCGTCAACTGCTTTAAGCCGCTGATATACGGTATATTCTTCGTTGTCTATCAATTTATCAAAGACGTTGCTATCCTGCCATACCATATCGTCAAGGCAATATTCAAATCCTTCAATGCGTTTTACCGTAATTTTTTCGGTGGTTGTTTTCACAATGTGTGGTTTATCCGGTATGGCGATGATAAGGGCGGCACTTGGTTCGGATGCATACTCCGTTTCGGTTTCGGCTACGCGCTGATAAAATCTGTAAATGGTATTTTTGTCAAGGTTTTCAAAGACGTTTGATTTCTGCCAGTTCTCGCCGTCCATGCTATATTCGTATAAATCGTTTGGTGCAAGTGTTATTGAATTATCGGTATGGCTTTGATAATCCGGCGCGGTGGGTGCCGGCACTGTTGCTTTTAAGGTTGTAACAATAAGCGGCGTGCCTGCCGTATCGAATATATCGGCAGTCGCGGCGTATCTTGCGTAGATATTATATTCCCTTGCCGGTGAAAGCCCAGTGAAAGTGTTGCTTTTTTGCCAAGTTTCACCGTCCTTGCTGTATTCATATCCTTCTGCCGCTTTTACGGTTATGCTGTTATCGGTTACGGTTTCAATTTCCGGCGTTATTATGGGATCAATATAGTTTATGCCGTTTTCCGTGCAATAGGTCCCTACATTGCCGCCGTTTTCAGCAAAAACAGTAATATTGACGTTAGAATCATTTATAGTATATTTGCCAAAACTAAGATTATTATTTTTTAATTTAATGCTTTTTAGATTTTCGAGGCAATAGAAAGCGTAATTGCCTACCTTTGTTATTCCTTCGTCAATTTGTATTTCGGTGATTTGATTGGCATATTCATACCACGGCACGCTTGCTTGGGTTTTATAATTATCGGTATCACCACTGCCGTGGATATAAAGAGTGTTACCCTCAATTATAAACCCGCAATCTTCGCCGCAGGGCATATATACATAATCGGTTATGTAACTATCATTACAACGTGAACAGGTATGCGTTGTGTATCCCTGCGCCATACAGGTGGGCTGAGTTACTACCGGAACATAGTCGTGACCGAGCGCGTCACCATTTTCAAACATTTCACTTGATTTTATGCCACATCCTGAACAGCTCTTAAAATAAACGGCGATGTGAGTACAATCTGCAGCAGTTTTGAGATATTTATCATCGACCATGTTTATAAAATTGTGATACGTCAAGCTTGCAGAAGTCAATGAAGTATTATTTGAACCGACTAATATTTTTTTAAGTTGCTGTGCCGTACCGCAATAAACAACCGTTTTAAGCCATGTACAATCGTAAAATGCGCCGTCCCCTATTTTTATTACGCTATCACTTATTGCAACGCATGTAAGTCCAGAATGGGAAAACGCATAATTGCCTATTGTCGTTACGCCATTTGGTATAGATATGCTTGTAAGCCCGGAACCGAAAAATGCCCAATCACCTATTTTCGTTACGCTACCGTCTTTTGGTATAATACTGTTTTTGCAACCAACAACCAGTGTTTTACTTTTTGTTTTTATCAAACAGTTAGCACTGGAGTGGTATACAGTATTTTCACTATTTACCGCTATACTTTCAAGCTCGGCGCAATCCTCAAACGCCTCACTGTCAATTGAAGTTACGCTATCCGGTATAGTAATACTTGTAAGCCCACAAGCGTCAAAAGCACGACAACCAATTGAAACTATGCTACTTGGTATAATAATACTTTTAAGCTCGGTGCAATATTCGAACGCATAATCGCCAATTGATGTTACAGTTCCGTCGTTTGGTATCGTGCTATTCCTACAGCCAAAAATCAATGTTTTACTCTTGGTTTCAATCAAGCAGTTGCCAGCCGAATGATAAACAGTATTCTCGTCACTTACAGTAATACTCGTAACTTGCTTAGAGCAGAAGAAAAATGCAGCTCTGCCTATTGACATTACACTACCGGGTATAGTTATACTCGTAAACCTTGTACAACCATAAAACGCAGCTTCACCAATCAAAGTCACAGAATCGGGGATCGTGACAGATGTAAGCGAACAACAACCTTCAAACGCATAATTACCAATTGAAGTCACCGAATTTCCGATCGTAACAGATGTAAGCTCCGTGCAAGTGTCAAACGCATATTCACCAATTGAAGTCACAGAATCTGGGATTGTAATTGATGTAAGGCGCCAGCAGCATTTAAACGCATAATTGCCTATTGACGTTACGCCGGAGTTAATTACAACCGTTTTCATTGTTTGATAATATGACCGCCACGGTGCGGTTGTAACATAATAGTCGTTATCTGACAACGAAGCTGAATAATTATTCATCTCACCCGTGCCGGAAATGGCAAGGGTAGCGGTGGACGTGTTATATTGCCAGGTTACGTTTGTTCCGCAAGTGCCGGAAACGGTTTCCGCGCTTGCCGTAAATTCAAACACCCCCAGCGGGCAAATTGATACCATTAAAATCACTGATAGCAGGATCGATAAAAACTTTTTCATTTTGTTTCCTCCGATATTATTTGCGCGCCGTTATAACGGGATGTCGGGGACGCCATCCCCTACAATATTAATATTTTGCTATTTAGAATAAAAATAGTTTATCACAAAAGGCGCGAAAAAGCAATATAAAAGAAAAATCGGGCGGGTGCCCGAACAAAAATGAAATCGCGGCGATGCCGCGGTGAAATCTTCGGGCTTTGCCCTCAGGTGAAATCGAGCGTTTCACGCTCGGTGAAATTAAATCCGTCCTACACCCCGCAAAGCGGGATTTCACCGCCGAAGGCGATTTCACCCACCGTAGGTGGATTTCACCCGTCCGCAGGGACGGATTTAGTTGAAAAGACTCATCTTTTGGTAGACAAAAGATGAGTCTTTTCTGGTGCACCTAAATCGGTAATATCCGAACCAAGACCTGATGATTCGAGGTCTTTAAAGGTTATTTCCCTTGTGCCGTCCTTGTAGTTAAAGGTAATAACCATTTTGTCATCGTAAAGGAAAATCGCATTTATAAAACTGTCAATCAACTTCTTGCGATGTTCAAGTTTGTTTGTGTTTAACTCTCGCAATTTTTGTAGCCAGAATACTATCTGTTCTTTTGAAAGTAATGGCCTTATGCTTTCTTCCTTTGCGATTTGTGAGTACAACTCGTTTTTCTGGAATTCTAATTCCTCAAGCCGCTTCTTTGTTGACTCGGTAATAATGCCTTGCTCAATAGCAGTAAGCATATTCTTGATTGCCTTTTCGGTTTCGGCATATTGCTTTTGCAAAATCGGCAACACCGTATTTTGTCTTGATTGTACTTTTAGTGCTTCGTCTGCAATCTTTTCAACAAGTTCATCATCAAAGTAAATCTTCTTGATTTGCTCAATTACAAGATTTTCAATCCAGTCTTTTTTAACAGACTTCTTATGGCAACCTTTATGATACTTAACACTTACACACTTGTAATACCGGTGAACATTTTTTGTTCGGCTTGTACCGCTTTCTCCTACCATAAAGCAACCGCATTCACCGCAATACAGTTTTGTTGTCAGCAGGTATTCGTCTTCGGCTTTGTGTTTAGCCGGAGCTTTTTTATTTTGCACCATACGGTCTTGGACTTTATCGAATAAGTCTTTCGGCACGATTACCGGAATACCGTCAGGGATAACAACATCCTTAAACCTGTATTCACCAATATATTTTCTGTTGTGCAGCATACTTGTTATATTATCAACATCAAGTTTGCCGTTGTGCCTTTGAGTTCGCACACCTCTGATATTAAGTTCATTAGCAATTTCTTGCATTGACTTTCCACCGGCATACATTTTGAATGCATCAAGCACAGCAGGTGCGGTAATTGGGTCAATCTGAAAGTGCTGCTCGTTATCAATTACAAAACCAATGGGGAGAGTTCCGCCGTTATATTTGCATTTAAGAGCGTTTTCTTTCATACCTCGGTTTACTTTTTCAGCAAGTTCAACCGAATAATACTCCGCCATACCTTCAAGCAAGGTTTCAAGTAATACGCCCTCAGAACCGGCTGAAATCTTTTCAGTCGCGGAAATCACCGAAACATTATTCTTTTTGAGTATTCTTTTATAGTGGGTTGAATCGTATCTATCTCTTGCAAAACGGTCAAGTTTCCACACGATGACCGTTTCAAATGATTTGGAGGCACTATCTTTTATCATCCGCTGGAATTCGGGACGGTTATCCGTTCTTGCGGACAATGCTCGGTCAATGTATGTATCAACGATTTGAATATCATTTTTACTCGCAAATTCTTTGCACTCGCGGATTTGTCCTTCTATAGACTCTTCACGCTGATTGTCACTGGAATACCTTGCGTATATAACACCGGTCATCGAAAACTCTCCTTTCTGCAAGTATGATTTTACATTATTGTAAGTCCTTTCCTCAGGACAGTAAAAATATTTTCTCTCGGGGTCTTAGGGGTGTCCCTTAACAAGCGGCGGCGAAGCAGGCGACGTGTTTGCACAAGCAAACGCGATGCTTGCTGAGATATGAGCAAGACGGATTATGGGGACATAATCCAATGCTTGCAAAGATAAAGCCGCTGGAAAATGCTATCATTTTCCAGTGCTTGCCGAGGTAATACCTCAAACCAAAAGATACTTATTGTATGTAGACATATTGTGTTCGTTCATATTATACTACATATTTGGAGGATTGTAAATATGGATGTTATAAAAGTTTTTGCAGACAATCTTAAAAAATATCGACATGCCATGGGATTATCTCAAGAAGCATTTGCGGATAAGTGTGGTTTACACCGCACATACATAAGTGCGATTGAGTGCTATCGCCGTAGCATTTCACTTGAAAACATTCAGCGTATCGCCGATGCGTTGGAAATTGAAACATATAAATTGTTTTTGGAGGTATGATGTTATGACAACAAAAAATTATAACCTGCCAGATGGTGACAGAGTTAAAAAAAGAAAAGAATTAATTAAGTGTTTTTTAAACGAAAAACCTGGGACAGGAAATGGCAACGCCGCATCACGCTATCAGTATAATGTAGAATCATATGCCAATTATGGTATATTCCTTAAACGTCCCACACAGTTGAACAAAGGTTTTGATTTTACCGTTAATGTCCGCGGATTGTATTTTAAGAAGAATAGAAGATACAGCAATCCAAGCCATGGTGATATTATGGAAGCTTTGTCTTATTGCAAAAACCATTATTCAGAGAACTATAATTCCGTAATGAGCGCAATTAGAGAAATATACGAATGTAAAAATGTTGATTTAAATTGTTTAAATGCATCTTTTATTGATTATGAGGGAACTAAACATCCAATTCAAATAATAATTCTGGCGATTAAGTGGCTGTTTATGGAACAGGACTGTGCATATTGGAATTATTCTGGGCGAAAAATGCTTTTTGAAGAGTTGTCCAGAAGGGAACTCGTTTAATTACGTGTTCTTGAATATGAATAAATACTCATGTGCAATTAATAAAAAGTTGTATTTAATGCTATTTGTTTTCCAATAACCCGTTGCTTTGCAGTTATGTTGTTCTTTTATTATGATTTCTTTAAGCTTAAATCCGGCATTTTCAAAGATTTTCATAACTTCAAAGGACATTGGAATCATACAACCCTTTTGTCTTGTATCACCCATAAGAATTGCACAAAACTTATCTTTCTTCAATACCCGGTGGCTCTCCGCAGCCACCTTTTTCATTTCCTCAAGAAAATTTTTCACCTTTAGCAAAGATAGATCTTCTTTAATGTTCTCGCTGTATTTAATAATATCGGCATAAGGGGGATGCGTGCAAATCAAATCGATACTACTGTCAGGTATAAAATTTAAATCTCGAGCATCACCTTTGTTAATATAGACTTTACCGTTTGCATTTTCATATTCAAAGTTTGTTTTTTCTTTGCAGCGATCAATAGCGGCATCGTTTACATCAACACCGATTATATCACGGTTAAGCAATTTTGCTTCTACCAGCGTTGTTCCGCCGCCGGCAAACTGATCTAAAACCAAATCATTCTCTTTTGAATATCGAAGTATTATATTACGAGGAATGTAAGGCGACCAATTTCCACGGTATTTTGCATCGTGGGTAGCCCAATCGCCTCGATTTGGAAAAGACCAATGTGTCGTCATTTGAAGCTCAAAATCATCCGGCTCCCACTTTTTAACCTTTGCTGACATTACTTGAAAACCCTTCCTATTATGTTATTCTCCATATCTGAAATATTATAAATGTGTTCCATAACATCAAATGTTTCCTCAAGATTATGTCTTGCACTCGTCCAGCCCTTACCATCGGTGAACCAAACAAATGTAAAACCATCAATCGAATTTGTTTCTAAAGCAAGCGTTTTATAACTTCTTGCCGTCTCATTTAGTTTGCTTCCTCCGCCACTATAGAAATTAGTCTCAATACCATATATCATTTCAGGAGTTTTAACAACAAAATCAAACCGCTTTTCCATTTTCCCTTGATTAGAAATTGCTGATAAATCTATATCCCATTTATCAGTTATTTGATGAATATACATCTCTTTAAAATATGTTTTTTCTTTTTCAAATCCAGCCTCTTGTATAAAACTTTCAACCAAATCTTCCATTAGGTGTCCACCACGATTTTTTCTGCCATTAGAATCAAGCCCGGTTTCAACACCAGTTGCATAATCAACAAGATTGTTGATTATGTGATTTTCTAATAAATCAAATAAACCTGTTTCACGCATGAAATATTTATAATGTGTTATCGGCAATTTTTGATTCCTAAAATCGTAGTAAAAAGAACCGTTTTTATCAATGGCATAAATTTCACTTGCTCTTACAGCCAATAAAATCGGTATGCATTTAAGTACTTCGGGATATTTTTCAAGGATATTTTCAAAATCCGCCTCAATGCTCTTGGAGCCAATAAGAGAGTTAAGAATATTGAGTTCAACCTTTATAGTATCCACATTTCTATGTACTTTTTCAAAATCTATATAGTATCCGTAATCGGCAATGCTTTCACGAAAACCTGAAAGCCACTCGTTAAAATCTCTCATCACTCATTCACCTTTAAAGTTATTTCTACTTTATTTTCAAATATTTTCCAAATTGATTTTTTGGGTACATATGTTCCGTCAGGACGTATAAGGCCCAGATTTCTATACAATTCAGTTACGCCCGACAAAAAGCAAGTTGTTTTGTCGATTCTTAACTTTTTCATTTCACTTCCATCAATGGAAACATTTACCGTCTGTTGTTCTGATTTAAGAATATCTATTAAAGCTTTTGGCATTCTCAATATTCTTGCTCGGATATCATTAGCTGTGATTTGCTTGTCAACAATGGCTATTGGTGCTGAATTATTACTCAAATCATCAATCTCAGTTAAATCATCTTCTGCGTTTTTTAATTCGTCCATTGCATCTTTACTAAAAACTGGTTTGTACACAAATCCAATTTCGTTGTCAATACAACTTTCAATCAAAGATCTACCATCAATTAAAATAATTGGGCGAGATAAATCATCTTTAATAAAATCTTTGGTCTTTACAGAAAAGGAAGCGGTTGTAATGAATAATCCCTTATCACCGGATTTCATTACTCCCCTTAACGCCCTTACTTTTTCAATTGGTATTGTCGTTCCAGGTTTGTTTCTTTTTGCTTGAACAAAGTATTCAACAGAATCATCACCATCTAATCCGCCTACTCCGTATCGTATGGCTTCAAGATCAATACCTCCGTCAGACGAACGCTGAGTAACTCTAACTTCATCTAACCCTATTTTCTCAAGATATGCTTTTAAAAATTCTTCAAAAGCATATCCGTTTTCAAAATAATAATAAAAATCATTTAGTGTTTTATCAAATTCTTCTGAAGTCAATTCGGTCGTTTTGCGCATATGATACCTCCTTAAAAATTGCTAATAAGCAATTCTTTTATTTTTCCTCTTGCTTCACTATTGCAATTTATCATCCTATTTGCTTCAACACGCTTGATTTTTTGACTGGAATAAATGTTGTCAAAAAAGTCATCATCTGTGTTTGAATTTTTGGGATCAGAGTTGCTTACGACAACTTTTGCTCCTCTTTTATTAAGCATGGCAACATATTTTGAAAGCTCGATTTGCTCATCATCGGTAAACAGATTTTCAGTATATGCCGTAAAACTCGCCGTGTCGGTTATGGGACGATATGGAGGATCAAAATATACAAAAGTATGCGAATCAATAAAATCTTTTGATTCTCTGTAATCACCACAAACGATTGTAACATTGCTTAATTTCTTTGATACGGCATTCAGATTATTTTTATCACATATCAATGGGTTTTTATACGAGCCCATAGGAACATTAAACAGTCCTTTTCTGTTTACACGGAATAATCCGTTAAAACAAGTTTTATTCAAAAAAATCATCAGTGCCGCTTTCTCTACATTAACAGATTTGTTTCCATTAACTTTGAGATGATTAAATCTATCGCGTTTTGAGTTATAATATACTTTCCTATCATTTGTAGATAGGGGGATAAACTGTTGTTGCAACAATTCAAGATGTTCAACAATGTCATCAACATGATCTCTTATCATGCAATATGTATTTATTAATTCTGCGTTAATATCGCTAATATAAATCTCACTTAAATTGAACTTGCTGAGAATATCAAAAAGAACAGCACCGCCTCCAACAAAAGGCTCGGCATATTTAGTGACGTTTTTATCAAAGGGATAGTATTTTTCTATTTCGTAAAGTAATTGCCCCTTCCCTCCGGCCCATTTTAAAAATGGCTTAACAGCTTTATTGTCTTTTTCAATATATCTCAAAGCCCGCGCATCAAGTGGCTTTTCGGCAGTTGTTGGAATAATCCACATATTGCCTATCATAGTCGCATCCTCAATTCTTTGCTCAGAACAAAGCACAGCAACTCTTCTTTGAGAAATACCCCACTTATCAGCAGCTTCTCTGGCAGACATATATTCCATAATATACCTCCACAACTCATTTTGTTATATTATATTCTAAATCGCGAATAATTGCAATACCAATTTTAAGAATTGAAAAAATTGTCGTTTCGTGGTATATTATGTTTGCATTAAAATGATATTTAAAAGATAATGTAGCATTACCCTGGCAAGCACTGGATTTGAGTGCTCAAATCCGGGATGACTTGCTACGGTATTACCTTAGCAAGCATCGTCTTTGTGTCCCCACTTGGCTTAGCAAGCATCGCCGTTGTGTCCACACAAAGACACTTGTTAGGGCAAATCCCTAAAACCCTTGAAAGGAAAACCGGATGAAAGAATCATTATTAAAGGAATACACAAAAATCGGTCTGCAAGAATACTTGGCTGAAAAGGATAAAGATTTTATTGAATCCTTTGCTGACAAAGAATGTTCTGCTGATTTTGCAAAAGAAATTGCCAAACGCCTCAGACCGCTATGGAAAGACATCTACGATTACGAATACGGCGGTTTTTGGAAGCGGCTTCGGATAAGAATAAAGGCATTACTAAAAAATCGTAGAGGCGAGTGTAATGTTCCAAAAGATGTAATTGAATCCCTCGCTGAAACATTCCTACCCGAAATCCGTGCTTTCTTTGAATCGGAAGAGGGAAAGAAAGAGTTTGAAGAATGGGAGGCAAATAAACACTTTTATTCACATTAAAGATGTTTCATACTACAATTTTGACATACACTTACACGAAATTCTGACAGAATGTTATAATATCCGAAAAAAATATCATACATTCTAAATGAATCTATTGACAAATGGACTAGCGTTTGCTATAATAAGACCAAAACAAATAAAAAGGAGTACATAGCAATGTTAGAACAAATGAATTTTTCAAACGCATCAGTTCCTGTTACATCTGTATTAAACAGCGTTAATACTGTTAATTTTGGCGGTTTAGATCTCCAACCATCATATCAGCGTGGTTATGTATGGAAAGATGATTTCAAGGACAAATTAATATACAGCATTATAAAATTTTATCCCATAGGAAATATAAGTATCAGGGTGTTGAAAACCCCAAATGCAAAAGGTGCAAAATCCGAGGTGGTTGACGGACAACAAAGACTAACGACTATTAGGGATTTTGTGACAAATAACTATATAATTAAGAGTGAATGGTCAAAAAGAATAATTGAAGTAATTAAAAACTACTATGAAAGTGCCGATGTAAACGATATCGCAGTTGAAAAACTAGTCAAAAAACTTTCAAATAAGGGTAATGTTCGATTAAAGTTTTCGGATCTGCCCGAAATAATTAAGGGTAATATTAACTCATATAATATACCTATGACTTATATTGCAGATGCAACTGATCAACAAGTTAGAGAGTACTTTCGCTTTTTGCAGAATCAAGAGCGTTTAAGAGCCGGCGAAATAATTAATTCTATGCCGGCGACAAATCTAGAAGTTTTTATGGAAAGAATTAACCATAAGAATTTGTTTTTAGATATTATAGGATTTGAAGATAATAGAGCCGAATTTGACAAAATTTTTTATAGCATTATCGGGCTATTTGATTCTAAAATTTCGTTTGGCACAACAGATAAAAGTATTCAGTGGTATGCAGCAAAGGCAGATACTCCGACTATTGGACTAGACAGAACCAACAGAATGATTGATCAAATTAATTTTGTGATTTCTTTTGAACATCATATTTTATCTAACACAAGAAAAAGATTTTTAAAATACTTGTTATTACTTATGGGGTTGGGATTAGTAGATTTTAGTACAAATACTAGAAAAAAACTAGAAACCTTAAAAAACATTGACGATAAACTGTCTGTATTTTTTTCAGCGAAAGCAAATGTTGTTGAAAGAGAGTATACAGGGTATTCGAACGATGTCATCGAAGAGATGCGTTTAATAGCTTTACTAACAAAAGGCGGTCATTCTTTGGCAAGAGTTGAAAATAGAATGACAATACTATCTTATTATGTAAACAATCCCGGGACAACTATCGCTTCTTCCGGTGTCAAGCTTATAGAAACAAAGTGATTATTTAAAGGGCGAGGAGTTTTGCTCCTCGCCCGTTTTCTTTACTGATACACAAACTCATTCAGCACGAATTCTTCCGCTCGGTTGCGGATGTTATTCATACGACGGAGCCATTCAATTTGGTTTGTGGATTTGAGTTGCTCTGTGACATTTTCGGCTTTTGCGGTTTGTTTTACAAGACGGTCAAATGTTTCATCGACATCTCTGTTGAAGTCTTGTAAGTACGCATTTAGAGTTCCTTTTATACGCATTGCATTTATGACTGTTCTCTTGTTGTTATAGAGATAGTCATAATGCAATCTGCCCCATTTACCGATGTTTTTGATTTCGTCTGTCTTTTTCATTTTGCTTCACCTCCGAATTTTTTATTTTTGTGTTAAAGTTCGGATAAGTAAAGAATAAAACAAATCCGAACGATTCACCTATGGTGAAAAGGTTCGGATTTTTTGGGTTTGGTGCGGGTGACAGGGATCGAACCTGCATGTCATGGACACCAGATCCTAAGTCTGGCGCGTCTGCCAATTCCGCCACACCCGCGAGGTTAGTCTTTCGACCAACCTATTTTACTTTAACGGCGTCTAAATGTCAAGCGGTTAATTAAGCCCGAGGCTGACCGAAATCGCCTTGTCCACCATATTCATCGATTTGTTGTCGAGAGCGCCCATTTTTTCTTTCAGGCGGGTTTTATCTATCGTGCGCACCTGTTCGAGCAAAACTATCGAATCCTTTTGAAGCCCGCTTCCCGCGGCGCTCAAATTTATATGCGTCGGCAGGTTGCTTTTGTCCTGCTGACTTGTTATAGCGGCGGCTATCACCGTGGGGCTGTATTTATTGCCGACGTCGTTCTGAACTATAAGCACAGGTCGCATACCGCCCTGCTCAGACCCCACCACGGGGCTTAGATCGGCATAGTATATTTCTCCGCGTTTAATGTTCATTTTCTTTCACACTCCGAACTGTTCTGATTTTATTTTTACCCGTTTTTTGAATTTCTAAACACGATAAAAATCTTTTTTATTACAGTCTATGTGAAAAAAGTCACGGGTGTTCGCTTTGAACACCCGTGAACTCATAGCCGATATTTATACTTAAAGATTATTTCCCCGCAAGTTCCTTATAGAGACCTATATACATCCTGGCTGACGCGCCCCAGCTGTTATCGCATTTCATACAGCGGGTGCGAAGCATATTCCAGCCCTCTTTATCGGCGTAGCCGCCTACGGCGCGCCAGACGGCGTTCTGCATATCGTGAGCGTTGAAATCGGAAAAAGTAAAGCCGTTGCCCTTGCCGTCGCCGCTATCGGTTATGGTATCGTTCAGTCCGCCGGTTTTTCTGACTATCGGGACTGTTCCGTAACGAAGCGCCACCATTTGCGCAAGCCCGCAAGGCTCGCTCTGGCTCGGCATAAGGAACATATCGGCGCCGGCATATATGCGATGAGCAAGCGTCGCGTCAAAGCCGAGTTTTAATGCGACCTTATCCTTATACTTCCCCGCCATATCATAGAAGAACGTTTCAAATTCCCATTCGCCGGAGCCCAGTATCACAAACTGAACGTCGGCTTTAAGGAATTCCTCAAACACGCATTTTACGAGGTCGAAGCCCTTATGCTTAACGAGGCGGCTGACAATGCCGATAAGCGGCACGTTTTTCTGCGGCAAATTCATCAGTTTTTGAAGCTGCTTTTTATTGACCGCCTTATCCGCCAACGTATCGACGGAATAGTTTTTGAATATCATACCGTCGGTTTCGGGGTTATACAAATCCGTATCGATGCCGTTTACGATACCGGTCAGCTTATAGGTAAACTTTTTTAAGATTTCATCAAGTCCGTGCGAATAATAGGGGCTTAAAATCTCATTGGCGTAAGTCGGCGACACGGTTGTAACCTTATCGGCGCACTGTATCGCGCCTTTCATAAGGTTTACACAGGAATCATATTCAACTATGCTTTCGCGCCCCTCGGGAAGTCCCAGAACATCGCCGTAAAGCTCCATACCGTACTTGCCCTGATACTGAATATTATGTATCGTAAACACGGTTTTAATATTGCTGTAAAGCGGGTCGGCTTTATACATTTCGTTAAGGTAAACCGGAACCATGGCGGTTTGCCAGTCGTTACAGTGAATTATATCGGGCACAAAATCAATGTGAGGTATCACTTCCAGCACGGCGCGGGAAAAGAAAGCGTAACGCTCGGCGTCGTCATAATACCCGTAAAGTCCGTCGCGCTTAAAGTAATATTGATTATCTATCAGATAATATATCAAGCCGTCAATATGCGCCTCAAACACGCCGCAATACTGCCGCCGCCAGGAAACAGGCACGGTAATATGGCAGATAAATTTCATTTTTGATTTGAGTTCTTCGTTTACGGTACTGTAAAGCGGCAAAATCACCCTGCAACCGATAAGGCGGTGTCTAAGCGCCTTCGGAAGCGCACCCGCCACGTCGGCAAGTCCGCCGGACATGGCAAAAGGCAATGCCTCGCTCGCGGCAAATAATACTTTCATTCGTTTTCTCCTAAAGCTTCTGATTTTTTTCTACGTAAATCGCGCGGTCCGACGTTCCCTTCAAAACCGTGTTATTGCTGACGTATACCTTTTTATCGCATATAACGTCGGTGACAACGGCGTTCTCGCCGATAACGCAATCTTGCATTATTATTGAATTTTTGACCTGCGCGCCTTTTTTAACAGTGACGCCTCGGGAAAGGACACTGTCTGAAACTGTGCCGTCTATAACGCAGCCGTCGGCGATAAAGGAATTTTTAACGTCGGCTTTTGTGCCGTAGCGGGTAGGCATATCGTCGCGGTTCTTAGTCATTATTCGGCGTTTCGGGTTAAACAGGTCCTCTCTTACATTCTTTTCAAGAAGGCGCATATTCGCTTCGGTATACGCTTTCATATCGGTCATAACGGCGGAAAAGCCGTTATGCGCGTATCCGCATATTTTAAGGTCACCCACGCGGTCGGCGATAATATCAACGTCGATATTTCTGCCGCCGTTTTCATAAGCGTTGTTCACAAGTTCGATAAGCAGTTCACGGCCGAAGACGAGTATGCCGAGGCTTGCGAGATCGTCAGCCTCGATGCTGTCCGGGAAACCGACCGAAACAAGACGGTCGCCGCCGTCAATTTTCACGGTCATCATATTCTTTACGTTCTGAACCTTTACGCCGCTTCTGTAAACGACCGTTATATCGGCGTTCTTCTTTATATGGAAATCGACCACCGCGGATATATCGACGTTTGCGACAACGCAACCGTCACACAAAACGATATAATCGGAATTACAGCGGTTCAGAAAATCCATGGCGCCGTAAAGCGCTTCAACGTAGCCGTGATAGCGCCTCGCGCCGCTTATGTTAAAAGGCGGCAAAATATGAACGCCGCCGCGTTTGCGGTCAAGGTCCCAGAAAGCGCCGCTTCCTATATGGTCCATCAGCGAGCGGTAATTCGATTTGGTTATTACACCGACGTTGGTAATACCGGCGTTCACGAGATTTGAAAGGCAAAAATCGATTATGCGATATCGGCCGCCGAAAGGAACAGACGCCATTGAACGAATGCCTGTCATCCGTTCCATCGCTTCATCGCGTGAATTGGCAAATATAATGCCGGATACTGCTGAAGCTCTCATATCTTCGCCCCCTCTTCTACGTTTTCTGTAATTACGTTTTTCGGTCCTATTTGTGCGTTTTTGCCCACGGTGAGGTTATCGCCCACGACCGAAATGCCGAACTGTTCGGGCGAAACGGTTTCGGGCAGTACGCCAACCACCGCGTTCTCGCCTATTACGGCGTTTTCGGCTATTATTGAATAGCGAACCTTTGCGCCTTTTTTGATGACCGCGCCGGGCATAACGAGCGAGTATTCAACCGTCGCGCCCTCCTCTACCGTCACGTTTTCAAAAAGTATCGAATAATCAAGATCGCCGTACACCTCGCAACCGTCGGTTATAAGCGAATTTTCAACCTTTGCCTTATCGGATACATACTGCGGCGGGAAAGCGCCCACGCGGGAATAAATACGCCAGTTCGGGTCGGCAAGATTAAGGTCGATTTTCGGGTTGAGCAGGTCGAGATTTGCTTCCCAGAGCGAATCGACGGTGCCGACGTCCTTCCAATAGTCGCCGAACCGGTAAACGATGAGTTTTTCGCCCTGTGCGAGCATATCGGGAATAATATTTTTACCGAAATCGTTTGAAGAATTCGGGTCAGCCTCATCCGCTATCAAATACTTTTTAAGCTTATCCCACGAAAAGACGTAAATGCCCATTGAAGCAAGATTGCTTTTGGGGTTCGCGGGCTTTTCCTCGAACTCGTAAATGCTGCCGTCCGGGTTGGTGTTCATAATACCGAAGCGCGACGCCTCTTCCTTTGACACTTCAAGTACGGCGATAGTGCACGCGGCGCCGGTTTCGATATGCTGATTTATCATTTTAGAATAATCCATTTTATAGATATGGTCGCCCGAAAGGATAAGCACGTACTCGGGGTCGTAACGCTCGATAAAGCCGAGGTTCTGATAAATGGCGTTCGCGGTACCCTTATACCAGTCGCCGCCCTTTTGACCCTGATACGGCGGCAGTATATGCACACCGCCCGAAAGGCGGTCGAGGTCCCACGCCTTGCCCGAACCGACGTAATCGTTCAGTTCAAGCGGTTTGTACTGCGTAAGTATACCCACGGTATCAATTCCGGAATTTATGCAATTCGAAAGCGGAAAATCAATTATTCTGTATTTCCCGCCGTAAGGAACCGCTGGTTTGGCTATTTTAGCGGTGAGCACCCCAAGTCTGCTACCCTGACCGCCGGCAAGAAGCATTGCAACACATTTCTTTCTTATCACGAAAACATCTCCTATTTATTTTTAAGTCTATATACCGCCGAGTTTAAGGTCAAATAAGACGTTCAGCCAACGCTTGACCTTTATTACCCAATCGCTTATATAAGGTAATTTATCGTTATTGCTGTCGAGCGTCAGCGAATCCGCCGTAGAAATGCCGTGCCACCCGTAAGGATATATATGCATCTCAAACGGGACACCGTTATCGGCAAGCGCCTCCGCGTAATAAATACTGTTCTGAACCGGAACGGTTTGATCCTCAAAGGTATGGAACAAAAAAGTCGGCGGCGTTTGCTTGCCCACAAGCTTTTCGCAGGAAAAACGGTTGATCTCTTCCTCGGTTTCCGGAAAATGACCTAAAAGGTTTTCAAAACTGCCTCTATGTGGGGTTCTGGTCGAAATAACCGAATAGCAAAGAACGCTTGCCGCCGGTTTATAGGTCGCGCCAAAGCGGTTTTTAAGCAGTTCATCATCCCAAAGATTTGAATAATGCGCCGCAAGGTGACCGCCGGCGGAAAAACCGATAATACCTGTTTTTTCCGTATTGCAGTGAAGCTCATCGGCGTTTTTGTTTATATAATCGAAAAGCGCCGCGACCTCCGTCAGCTGAGTAGGATACCTGTAAGGACCGTTTTCCGCCGTGCTGTAATAAATCACAAATACGTTAAATCCCATATCGAGGAATTTAAGGGCTATAGGCTCGGCTTCGCGTTCACTGCACATCCAGTATCCGCCGCCCGGGCAAACAACCATAGTAGGACGCTTCCGGTCTTGCCGCTTCATTTCCGCCATATTATAAGGCAGATACATATCGAAATAAGGATTTCTGCCCTCTTCACCCAAAAACGGATAATGCTCTTTCAGATAAACCCTTGAAACTTGCATAGTCACCACTCACATTTATTAAAATTTGTTCTTATTGATTATAATTTGCTTAGACGTCAGACCGTATGTGCGGCTTTGCCGCAATCAGAATATTTTAACATCCCAGTCGGATAAATACTGGAACAGCCTTGTCAGGTCTTTGTTGTTGACATTGCCGTCGCCGTTTACGTCAAGGGCGTCCTTGTTTACAGAGACGTCCCAGTCGGAGAGATACTGGAAAAGGCGGGTCAAGTCTTTATTGTTTACCGCGCCGTCATCGTTTATATCGCCCGGCGTATGGGGCTGACCTATACCGCCGCCTTCGGTATTGAAATTCATGAAAATATATACGTCGGTCGTGTTAGCCATTATATTTGCAGTATCCAGCTTGATACCGTTAAAGCAAACGGTTACCGGTTTTTTAAACTGGGAGATGACCAGCTGTCCAGCCATTTTACGCGATATGCGGATCTCAACGGCATAGGAATCGGACGGCTTGAAGGTGTCTTCCTCAAAAATGGGCGTTCCTGATTCGTAGTTGCCCTCATACCACTGAATATTCTTTATCTCATATAACTCATCGTTGCCGACAGAAAGCGTATAATCGGGATGCGCGCCCGCCAGCGGCAGAGTCATATCGTTTACCTCTATCACCGAAACGTCCACGACCTTCCACGGGAAGGTATAGGAAACGCATATCCGATCGGTGACGGGTTCATCGCCAAAGGCAGCCGCGGTTGCCGCGTTTTCGCCGACCGTTGCGCTGACCGTCAGGTTTCCGCCGTAATTTGTAGCAAAGCGGTTATTTCCCGTAGACATCAGAATCACGTTTACGGTATACTCTACGCCCGCCTTGAAGGGTTCATCCGGCGTCATAATAACCGTTTCTCCGTTTTTCCGATAGGACCAGAAAACGCCGTTTGACGTAGTGTCACTGTCCCGGTAAAGGTCGATGGCGTAGCCCTCGCCGTCCGCATAGACGAAGTAATCGGGCGTTCTGCCCGGATAAGGCGTATCGACCCCGATGACCGCGACCGTATCGATAAGATGATTCTTGGAAAGCGGTCCGAACTCGCAGACCACGGTAAACTCATCCTGCGGTGCAGAACCGTATATCTTTTTGGTGTCGCACCAGATACCATTTACCGAGGCGTAAACATCGGGCACTACGGACACGCCGCCGCTATACACTGCGAATTCATATCCGGCGTCCGCCGCAATGTCAATTTCCGCCATGTAATATTTGTCACGCACGAACGGAGCAAGGGCGCTCATAAGGGTATATTCTTCCCCGTCTTCCGATTCGTAATATCTGAGATCCGTCTTCTTAAAGTGCCCGTTTGCAGGGATATCGGCGGTAAATGAGGGCGTCTTATCCTCAGTCGGAGGGGTGATACCGAATTCCACGCTGTTTATGACCTTTGCGGTCTTTGGGAAGGTGTAGGTCACAGTAAGAGTATCTCCGTTTACCGTAATTTCCGCGGGCGAGTTGTTGACCTTCGCGGTCGGATTTGCAGCGAGCGTAACGCCCTTATTGAGTTTAACCGTTACCGCCGCCGTATAGGCTATGTCCGCTACGGCTTCAATGTAGGCGTAGGCGTTATCGGGATAATAATGCGAATCGTGCGACCACTGAAGGGATTTTACGGTATAACCGTCGGTAAGGCAGGATATGTCACCTCGCATTGCAAGCGGATCCCCGGCAATCGGATCGGGGACGCACAGGCTCACCAGATTTACGGTGAGGGAATCGGTAGTAAAAGTAAGACTGCTCGATGCCGAAAAGACGCGGGTGAAATTATGCGTAGACGACCAACGCTCGGTCGCTTTCGCCGTAAGGCTATAGGTGCCGCCCGGAGACATATATTCGCTGAACTTTAAGAGATCCACCGTTCTTTCCATCCCGTTTGATATCCAGCCGGTAACGGATTTCCATTTGCCGTCGCTCTGCTTTTCGGAAAGAGAAAAGGCGTAATCTATGCCATGGCGGTCGTTACCTACGCCGTAGCCGCTATAATACAGGTCGCCGAAGTTGAATTTGGCTTTTTTGGATGCGCCTATCGCATATTTGATTTGAGAGGCGCCGCCGTCCTCCCAGCGCAGACCGTCTACCGA
>JAFZIW010000098.1 GCA_017554125.1 Clostridia bacterium
CGATATAGTGCAAATGGCGCTTTCGGGAAAGGTCAATAAATCGCTCGTAAACCTTATCGAGGTCGCCGGCGGCAAGAGCGTCGGTTTATCGGGCGTTGACGCGCGCCTTATTGAAGCCAAACAAAAGGATGAAAAGCTCGGGCTTGTCGGCGATATAGTAAAGGTCCATATCAAGGTTATAGAGGATATGATAAACAACAACTATATCCCGGTGATTTCAACCGTCGGGTGCGATAAAAAGGGCAATATTTACAACATAAACGGCGATACCGCCGCGGCATATATCGCCGGTGCGCTGGGCGCCGAGCGGCTTATTATGATGACCGATATAGCGGGGATATTAAAGGATAGGAACGACCCCTCAACGATAATACCCGAGATTACGATATCCGACGCGCACACACTGCGCGAAAACGGAATAATCGACGGCGGCATGATACCCAAGGTCGAGTGCTGTATAAAGGCGATAGAAAAAGGTGTTAAAAACGTTGTAATCATGGACGGCAGAGTACCGCACTCTATTCTTATGGAGCTTTTTACCGACGAGGGCGCCGGCACGATGATTACCGGAGGATAACGTATTATATGAATATAAAAGAACTTGATAAAAAATATATTGCTTCCACCTATAACCGTTTCCCCGTCACGGCGGTTTCGGGCAAGGGGTCGCTTATTACCGACGAAAACGGAAAGCAATATATAGATATGGGCTCGGGGATAGGCGTTACCGCGTTCGGCATTGCCGACGAGGAGTGGCTCGCCGCCGTAACGAAGCAGGCGTCTGTTTTACAGCACGCCTCAAACCTTTATTATACCGAGCCTTGCGCGAGGCTCGCCGAGCTTTTATGTGAAAAAACCGGGATGAAAAAGGTGTTTTTCTCAAATTCCGGCGCCGAGGCAAACGAATGCGCGATAAAGGCGGCGCGTAAATACGCGCAGGACAAATACGGCGAGCAAAGGCACGTGATTGCCACCCTTGCGGGCAGCTTTCACGGCAGGACGCTTACGACCCTCGCTGCTACCGGGCAAGATAAATTTCATAAGCTTTTTACGCCCCTTACCGGCGGTTTTGTCAGCTTTCGCGCGGGACAGGTCGAAGAGCTAAAAGAATTGAACAAAAACGGCGATATCGCCGCCGTTATGATAGAGTGTATTCAGGGCGAGGGCGGTGTGATACCGCTCGAAAAGGCTTTCGTAAAGGAACTTTACGAATACTGTATTGAAAACGATATTCTACTTATCGCCGATGAGGTACAGACCGGCAACGGCAGAACGGGAGCGCTTTATTCCTATATGAATTTCGGTATCGTTCCCGATATTGTTTCCACCGCGAAGGGACTTGCCGGCGGTCTGCCCATGGGGGCGACAATGCTCGGCGAAAAATGCGAAAACGTGTTTTCGTTCGGCGACCACGGCTCCACCTTCGGCGGCAACCCCGTCTGCGCTGCGGCGGCAATAAACGTTATAAGCAGGATAGATGAAGAATTGCTTTCCTCGGTAAAGAGAAAAAGCGAATACATACTTTCGGCGCTTAAAGGCGCCAAGGGAATCAAAGGCGTTGACGGTATGGGACTTATGCTCGGCATAAGAACCGAAAGAGACGCGGGCGAGGTTATAAAAGAGTGTATGGAAAAAGGCGTGTTATGCCTTTCGGCAAAGGATAAGGTAAGGCTTCTTCCGGCTCTTAACATTGATGACGCTTTACTTAAAAAGGCGATAGAAACAATAAAACAAGTTTGTGCAGGCGAGGAAATATCAGCATGAAAAAAGCGTATTTGATTTTAAGCAACGGCGCCGTTTTTGAAGGTTACAGAATCGGTGCGGACGCCGAGAGTACGGGCGAGGTCGTGTTTACGACCGGTATGGTCGGCTATCTTGAAACGCTGACCGACCCCTCTTACGCGGGGCAAATAGTAGTTCAGACTTTTCCGCTTATCGGAAATTACGGCGTTATACCCGATGATTTTGAAGGGAAATGCGCCGTTAAAGGCTACGTGGTAAGAACGCTTTGCGATACGCCTTCAAATTTCAGGTCGAAATACCGCCTCGACAGGTTCTTAAAAGAGCATAACGTTTGCGGCATTTGCGGTATAGATACAAGGTATCTTACGAAAATCATACGCGAACAGGGCGTTATGAACGGAATTATTTGCGACAGTAAAACGCCCGACCTTGAAGCCGTAAAAAACTATAAGGTAAGCGGCGTAGTAGCGGAAGTTTCTTCAAAAACACCCGCGGAATATGAACCGACCGGTAAGGAAAAATACCGGGTGGCGCTTGTTGATTACGGCGCTAAAAAGAGTATTGTAAACTGTTTACGGGTAAAAGGTTGCAGAGTGCTTACTTTCCCGCATAACACCCCGGCGGAAGAAATAATGAAAGCAAATCCCGACGGTATTATGCTTTCAAACGGACCGGGCGACCCCGTCGAAAACACATACGAAATCGAACAAATCAAAAAACTCATAGGTAAAAAACCGCTTTTCGGTATATGTCTCGGTCACCAGCTGACGGCGCTGGCG
>JAFZIW010000099.1 GCA_017554125.1 Clostridia bacterium
CTCCTTTTAACACAAATAATAACATCACATTAGAATAAAAGGAGATTTTAATATATGAAAGCAACGGGGATAGTAAGAAGAATTGATGATTTAGGGCGTGTCGTAATACCAAAAGAAATCAGGCGTACAATGCGTATCCGCGAGGGCGACCCGTCATTGATAACGTTGACACCGACGGAAAAGTTCGTAATAGGCGTGGATGACCTAGCGAAACGAATGGGGATGGAGTAGTACATAACACATATAAGGTACGGCGGCAGGGAGTGATCCCTGTCGCCTTTGCGTTTGTTTATAACTGTAAATCAATACAACAACCAATTGACAGGACAACTCAAACATGTTATAATAACCATGCTTTGAGGCATAATAGGTTAAATTTGAAACATTGTTTTTTGGTGTTTGCTCCTTCTTATGAAAGTGAGACCGGGTAAACAAACGCAAACAAAGAATTGAATTTGATTTATCATGTCTGACAAGGTTTCTTTTGCGCGAGGAAACGGAGTCGGACTATTATTATGCCTTTTAGTGAAAAAACACTGAAAGGATTTTTTATTATGGAAAACAGAGATCTTGAAATCATCCAAAACAGGATCGGGTACACTTTTAAGAATCTCGATCTGTTGCAGCAAGCGTTTGTACGCAAATCATACGCTAGAGAGAACGGTGGAGCGGACAACGAAGTCCTTGAGTTCATCGGGGACAAAGTTCTTGATATCGTAATCGTCAGATTGCTGACCGACAAATACGGTTATTATTGTCACGATTGCGACGATTTTGACAAAGAGAACGATTTTGACGAGTTTTGCTGCGAGAAAAACGAGGGACAGCTCACTTCTTTAAAGAAAAGCCTTGTTGAAAAGAAAACTCTTGCAAGCGTTGCAGAAAGCCTTGAATTGAATAACTATTTAATCATGGGTAAAGGCGACAAAAGAAACGGGATCCAAAACGAGGCTTCTGTTATGGAAGATCTGTTTGAAGCAATTATCGGAGCGATTACCCTTGACTGTGATTGGGACTGGGATGAAATCACTGGCGCCATCGACTATATGCTTCAGCCGGAAGATCGTTTGGAAAACGACGACGAGGATAACTACATTGAATTGATTCAGGAGTGGTCGCTCAGAAATTCCGGAGAATTGCCGGATATACATACCGCCCATTCTTCGTATTATGATGAATTATCGGGGCTTAGAAGGGCTAACGAAATCAGATCCACCACCAAAGGGGATAAGAACGTTTTTGTTATCAATGTTCAAGAGTACCCGAGAACTCATTTTTACAGTGAATTAAGGTTAGATGGGATCGATAAGATATTTGTCGGTTATGGCAGATCAAAAAATGGAGCACGCAAAGATGTTTGCAAATTGGCTTATCACTATCTTGAAGAAAACGATCTTCTCTATACGATCCGCGACGAAATCGAAAACCCAAACAAGGACGAAGCTATTAGCCAACTTGAAATACTTGCGCGTAGAGGATATTTTTCGATACCGACCTATGAGTTTGAGCAAATGCACGATGAAAACGGAAATCCCGTCTGGACGGCGGAATGTCACATTGAAGAATACGATACATATTTCGACGCGGTTTCTTCATCCAAAAAAGTCGCAAAGAAAACTGCCGCCTTTGAAATGCTGCAATTCGTTCTGAACGAGGAGGAAGACTAAAATGCCAAAATGGTGTTTTAATTACGAATCTGGCGAATACGAATATATCGATCGCGACGGCTTCAGTTGGGATCAAGGTGAATACGTATACAACTGGGACGACAGCGAATACCAACGAGAAGAAGAGGAAGAAGAACCCCGGAAAAACGAAGAAGACGACTGGTAATAGAAAATCGCACATTTAACAAAAATCCTCCCTTGCGATACAATGAGATCGCAAAGGAGGTTTTTGCTATGAAAGATAACTTAAAAGGCATAGGTGTATGGGGACAAAGGCATTATCAGTATTTGAAAGAAAACCGCCCGACCACCGTCAACGTCATGAGAATGAACGGAACATTAAACTCGTATCTGCGAGGAGTGAACGATCAGGCAGATGAAATGACTTTTCAGCTGGTAAAACAACTCGCCATGCAGGAAGGCGTCACCGAAGAACTGAAGTGCCGTGATCAAATGGCGTGGGTCGGTGCCATGAACAACATCCGCGACCGCGTCAACGAGATCGTTCTTAACGAGGTGATTTTTGTATGACGGTATGGTAACACGCAATTTTTGCGTGTTACCGGAATCTGTTGTATCAACGTTCTGGTAAGGTGCAATCATTGCACCTTACCAGAATTGTATCGTTCAGTGGCGCTTACCATATCGTAGGCGCAAACGACATTTTATGCTATCCCCTTAAAATGAGGGGATAGCGCCCATGAATTTCGGAAACGGCTTCCGAAATTATATAATTGAGGGTATGCTTTTCCCAACACATCATTTTGATGCTTTACCATATTTTCGTGTTGATTGCTTCTACTCAATTTAGCTAAGTGGACATTTTGACCACTTAGTACTTTTATCGATTTTTCACAATAATAGTTTCCGGTAATTCCTCAAAATGAGGAATTACCAGAAATCATGATAAAAGAACCATGGCTTTAGCACTTTTATCAAATAGTTAAATTATGGTGACGAGACAAAATGTCCCGTCACCGCTTTTGGTTCACCGATGTATTTATGGGCTCAATCTACAGCTTTGCCCTCGCAAGTAATTTGGTAAGTGCTCAAAATGAGCACTTACCAAAACAAACTATAGTTACTCAATTCATGTTTGATTCAGTTCAATTCAAATTGTATTCGGAAGAACAGAAGTTACAGCTTCTCCCTCGGCGTGCGCATAATGTGCGAGTGCGTTTTAATAAATCCAAACAATAATGAAGATTTAACAAAGCGGGGCCGACAACGGCTCCGCTTTTGTATACCCGATAAGGTATATTTTTATTGGACAAAAAATAAATATACCCGTAAAGGTATATTTTTAACGCAAATCGCTTGACATTATACCTTAAAGGGTATATAATGAGCGAAGGAAATAAAAGTGAGGGATATGCTATGAATCCTATTGCTGAATTTGTGAAAAAGAATAGAAAAGAAGCGGGGCTTACGCAGGAAGAATTTGCTATGCGGTCAGGCCTTGGACTTCGCTTTGTTCGTGATCTCGAACAAGGCAAAGAAACTGTGCGCATGGATAAAGTAAACGTCGCGCTTGAAATGTTCGGCGCTACCGCTGTTCCGGGAAGAAAGGGAAATAGATAATGGACGCTTTCAGAAAGGCTTATGTGTATGTGAGAAACGTCTTTGCGGGCGTTCTTTCCGAGACGGATTCCGGCTATAGATTTGCCTATGATGAAGACTATCTGAGATCGGAAAACGCATCTCCTGTTTCGCTGACGTTGCCTCTACGAGACGAGCCATACGATTCCGGCACCTTATTTCCGTTTTTTGACGGTCTGATCCCGGAAGGCTGGCTTCTCGGTGTGGTCAGCAGAAACTGGAAGATTGATACGAAGGACCGTTTCGGATTATTGCTCGTCGCTTGCAAAGACGGCATCGGAAACGTGAGCGTTGCGGAGGAAAAGAAATGAACTGTTGTTGCTGTGGCAAACCGTTAAGAAAAAGCAATATTAACGGTTGGCACCAAGCGTGCGTTAAACGCTTTTTCGGAACGAACACCATCCCGCAAATTGAAATCGATGATCACACCTTAGAAGAGATTGCGAAAGAAAACACAAGCAAAGGAATTACTGTTCCCGGTGTTCAAAAGAAACTGTCTCTTCATCTGCATTCCGATGGTAATACTCCCCGCTTGACCCTGGTTAATTACCCTACCGGCTATATTTTGAAACCGCAGGTCGCTGAGTTCGAGTGTTTGCCGGAAGCCGAGCAGTTGGTAATGACCATGGCAGACATATCCGGCATTTCAACTGTACCCCACGCTCTCATCAAAAGTGACGATACGTTTGCCTATATTACCAAGCGCGTCGATAGAATTATTGATAAAACCGGCGTTCAAATGCTCGCCATGGAGGACTTTTGCCAGCTTGATTTGCGCCTGACCCAGGATAAATACAAAGGTTCATATGAACGCTGCGCAAAGGTAATTGCAAGGCACTCATCGCAACCGAAACTGGATATGACGGAATTGTTTATGCGGCTTGTATTCTCTTACGTTGTCGGCAATTCGGATATGCACCTCAAAAACTTCTCACTGATCGAAACACGCGAGGCGAGCGGCGTTTACACGCTCTCGCCGGCGTACGATTTGCTGCCTGTCAACGTAATTATGCCCGAGGATACAGAAGAATTTGCGCTCGCTATGAACGGCAAAAAGACGCATATCCGTAAAAAAGACTTCTTTGTCTTTGCGGAAGAGTGCGAAATTCCGAAAACATCGGCAGAAAAAATGATAGCCAAAATCGTTTCGCTTAAACCAAAATATCAGGAACTGTGTGATGACTCCCTGCTGTCGCAACATTTGAAAGAGCGTTTTTTGGAATTGATAGAGAAAAGATGTACGGTTTTGGAATAGTGATATGATACCTAAAAAGTAGACATCCTGATGTATATTAAAAGAGTCAAGGTGTTGAAAAAATGGGGGGGAATATGAGGTCACTTACGAAGAAAAATTTATCATAGTCAAAGAACACGGAGAAAACCATAAGGCACTGAAAGCCATCCGTGAGGAGTATGACATAAGCAAAATCCCGACGTGACCGACAGTCCCGTTTACGCATTTTTCCTACAAGGACCGGAACGAAAAATCGTATAATTAACTGAACTCCTCCCTTGCGGCACAATGATATCGCAAGGGAGGAGTTTTATACATGAGCTTACGTTTTCTCGAGTCACACTTAAAAGGATAAGGAATGCGCATATAATATGAGCCTCGGGCAGCCGTAACCGTCCGAGGCTTCTTCGTTTTTATCCGGTAGTATCTACGGAATCGGCGCATTGATATGCGTATATAACACTAAAAACGAAACAAAAAGAGGATTATCATAAAAATCCGTAATACGGCATTTGTGTGACTGTGGATTTTACATATTTTATCAAGGTAATGGCATCATAAACCGGAAGATTTTGCTCTGCTTGTATACGGTGAGCATAAGTAGGCATATACGTGCACTCAAGTAGTATTGCGCCTATATTTGGGTTTTCCTTAATCATTTTATCCGCTATACCGGAAAGCTCATCCCCGAGCAGGGCATAATCAAGACCGCCTTTTCCGGTCAAAATATTGGGAAACTCCTTTTCATCCTGTGCGCCGTATACCACACAGCGCTTTTGCATTTCTGTGCTGATTCCGCACGATTCAAAAAGCGAAGGGGTCAGGGTGTTCTTGTTCGCAGTCATAATGCCGACTTTCTGATTCGATTTCAGTCCCACAAGAATCCACGGCACCTGGACCATAGCTGACAGATAGCAGGGAACATCTAATCGGTCGGCAACCAGCTTCTGATAATGTCCGAAAAAACCGCAGTTGGCGCATATTGCCCGGCAACCGTCAGTTTCAAGTTGTTTTGCGGCGGCAATAATGTTTTCAACTATGCTCATATCGCCCGCCAGAACATTATCTATACCCGAGCCCTTTACTTCAATGAATTTTACCGGAAAATCGTAGGTATATGCGTTGGAAACATTTCCGGGGAAAAAGGGCAAATGCGCCCAAAGCTGCGGTATGCCTATCGGGAATCCGTTCATAAGCTGACCTGTTGTTGTATCATATCGGCGATTTGGCGTATCAGGAACTATATATCCATAGTTTGATTATATCGGACATTACTTTTCACCTGTGTGAACATATTTAAGAAGAGTCTCCTTATTCATGCCGGAAATGCCGAGTTGTTCAAGACTTCTTCCCTCTTTACGCCAATCTTTTTCATGGACCACATTGATAATGTCAATAAACCCATTAGTCAGTGGCATTGGTACTCCGAGAAGTTCTCCGATAGCCGCCCAAGGCACCAGCCCAAACGGAATATCCTCGGTTAAGTACCTGCTGTTTATGTCATTCGGTCCGCAAATCGGGGTAAGACCGATAGAACCATGTCCTTCCTTATAAAGATCCTGCCAAGACCACTCGTAATCGTCCGGTCTGCCGGCGAAATCTTCCATAGGACGAAGATTATATCCAAGCACGTTGCCGAGCGCCTTGCGTTCTTTATCCATTGCAATGTTCAATCGGCAAGCAGACGGCGTCCAACCGTGCTCATACAGGAAGAAATTAACCTGCGGGCTTTCGATCCTTGAAATGTTGAAAAGAACAGGACCTGCGTGCCAATCGGGATTAACGATGGCGAGTCCACATTCAAGAACATCGGTGTATATCTTTTCAAACGGAAAGAGGTCTTCACGCATTTCGTCAATCAAATCAGCGCCCTTGTCTGCCGGTAAAAAAGCAATATTTATCGGGTTTCTTCCGAAAACATTTACGGTATCAGAGCCTTTTGAAACAAGTCTCGCATCGTAAGGAAGGTTGTTGGCGTCAGCAAATATCGGGCAATCAGGTCCGTCAAGTTCCTTTTTAAGAACAAGTGCGGAAAAGGCACCCGGAAAAGTAACTACAATCTGATCTTTTTTAACATGACCTTTTAAAAGTTTGGCATAGCCGCTGTGAGCAAATGCAGGAGCGACAATGCAAATATAATGACAACCGCTTACCGCCTTTTCAATATTATCTGTAACATCATGAAGAGTAACAGGTCCCTGCAACTCTTTTATATTACCTTGCAGGAAAATTGTTTTTGTTTCAAAAACCTTTTTCATATTGTTTTTGAATTGCGGCATCTCATAAAGTGTTACGGTATGACCTTTAAGCGCCAATTCTGCCGCCATAGTGTGAGCACCGTTACCGCCGCCCAAGATTGCTATTTTTTTAGGTGTCATAAAAACTTCCCTTTCTTTTGCCGACAATGTCGGGTTATTATAAGTATATACTATATCAGCATACCGCGCTTTTCTACTTAATAATTGTCATAAAGTTTGCAAATATTAACTTTTTTCTGCTCTTGCGTTTCCATTTCATTTTGTATGTGTTATTATGTGTAAAAAGGGAATTTGAGAGGAAGAAAAATTGAAAAACTTACAGAACCTGCACACCCATTCAACCTTTGACCACGGCGTCAATACCCCTTTGGAAACCATAACCGCCGCAATAGCAAAGGGCTTTGATTCAATCGGCTTTTCCGGGCACGCCTACACGTCTTACAGTACGAATAATCTTTGTATGACGCCGGACAAGACAGAGGAGTATAAAAAGGAAATCTTACGGTGTAAAAAAGAGTATGCCGGGATAATCGGCGTGTACCTCGGTCTTGAGTTCGACATGTATTCGGACACTCCCACGAACGGGTACGATTACATAATCGGCGCTTGTCACTACCTTAAAATGGGCACGGACTATCTGTGTATTGATACCAATGAAAGCCACTACCGAAAAATCATAGATGAATACTTTGGCGGAGACGGCTTGCGTCTTGCAAAGGAATACTTTCGTCAGGTATCAATGCTTCCGAAATTTGCAAAAACTGATATTTTGGCGCATTTTGACCTCATAGCGAAAAATGTCGACAGAGCTTCCTTTTTTGATTATCAGGGCAAGGAATACATATCGGCGGCAACAGAGGCGCTTGAAGCTCTGAAAAAAGATGTGCCGCTTTTTGAGATAAACACCGGCGGTGTGGTGCGCGGGTACAGAAAAACGCCATACCCTATGCTTACGCTTATTAAAGAAATGAAGCGGCTCGGATACGGCGCGGTCATTTCGTCAGACTGCCACGACGCCCGTTTTCTCGACGCTTACTTTGAAGATGCCGCCCGGCTTCTTAAAGAGGCGGGTTTTAAGGAAAAATATATTCTGAGCGACAGTGGCTTTAAGGCGGTCAGGCTGTAAAAGTAAAACCGACGGAGAACTCCGTCGGTTTTACTTTTTCGATAAGCTCTTTCGCGGCGACTCGTTGGTCATTTTCAAGTATGCGCGATAGAATGATGAATAATCGTTAAAGCCGGCTTTATAACATGCTTCCGAAAGCGACATACCGTTTGAATACGCCTTTCGCACCAGCGCTATGCGCTTGTAGGAAACGTAACGGTTTATGGTATATCCGGTATTCTTTTTGAAAATCTTGCAGAGATATGGCTTTGCAAGGAAAAACCGCTTCGCAATATCGTCGAGGGATATTTTTTCGGTGACGTTATCGTTTATATATCCGATAATATCGTTGATTTTGCCCGGCGAGTAATCTGGGGCACACTTATTTTCGACGTGCTTATTGAGGTTGTAAAGTAATTCGATTATGACGCCGCATATGACGCTTTTAGGTGCGTTTTCCTCGCGGCAGTATTTATCCATACGCAGGAAAACATCAGCTATTCCGTATTTTTTCACGGTATCCGCCGGGATGACGTTATCGTCCCCGAGATTACGGTTAAATACCATTTGAGCAAACTCGGTGCAGTTGTTTTTTATAAAGAAATCAAGATCGACCATAAGCAGTAGATATTCGCAGTTTTTATTGCTGTTCATAATACTTCTGTGAAGCTCGTTATTGCCTACAAGCAGTATGTCGTCCGGCGATATGTGTATGAGCTTACCTTCTATATCGTAATTGACGTTGCCGCCTAACAGCATAAAGATCGAAAACAGGTCTTTGTCTATATGCGGGGCGGAAGTACTGCCTTTGCCTGAAAAATGTATGTATGAAAAGCCGTATTTTTTACTGTTGCATTCGGCACAGATATTATTTTTCATCTTTTTCCTCCGTAAGCACCGACTTACCGACCTTTTTATATATAAAATCCGCAAATATGACCGCGGTTATTCCTCCGACGAGTTTAGCAACGACCACCTGACCGAGATATGCGCCGTCAAACGCAAGCGTAAAGGCGAGGTGGTCGGCTATGACAAACGAGCCCGAAACGGCAAACGCACAGTTGAGCACCGCACCCTTTTTATCCATATCCTTCATCATTTCAAAAGTAGGAACATTTGACGCCATTGAAGAAATAAAGCCGAGAGTTGATTTTTCGTTCACTTTAAGCAGCCTTGAAAGAAGTCCGAGCGGTCTTTTCAGCAGGAGCGAAAGAATTTTGAGTAACGGAAAAGCTCCGGACAGCGCCACCGCGCATTTAAGACAAATTTCGGCACCTTCTTCAAATGTGCCGAGACCTTTTACAATTTCATACCCGGTTAAAAACCGAATCATTCCAAAAGCGAGTCCCGCAGATACAAGTACCTTAATAAATATTCCGAACCATTTGAAAGCTCTGATACAAGCTTTTGGAAAAAACAGAAGAGTCAATGAAAGAATACCGGCGAAAGCAGTGAGCGGTATGAGATTTATAAGAACCGCCGTTGTGGATATACCGCCTATAAGTCCACCTGCAAGACAGCCAAGCGGGACGGTTACTATGCCGCACAAAAGTCCGAGCGTAAATTCCTTTTGATGTTTTCTGCCGAGATAACCGACGGCGAAGGGTACGGTAAACGATATAGTCGCACCCATCATCGAGCCGATAACAAGCCCGTTGAAGGTGCCAAGCGACTCCGACTTACATACGGCTTTTGCCAATTGCGCGCCGCCCATATCGTTGGCGAAAACAGAGGAGGTCAGCACCGAGGGGTCTATTCCGGCTTTCGTGTATACAAAATTAAAAAGCGGAGTCATAATATCAGCAAGAAACGGCGCGAGCACTATCATTCCCGTCATCGTGAGCAGCAGCGTTCCGAGAAGGTTTATACCTTTTTCAAACTCTGCCCCGAGCCCGAGCTTATTACCTATAAGGCGGTCAAACAGCCCAATCAACGCAAAAAACAGCATGACCCATAAAATTATCCGCACACTATCACCTTAAAATACGCAATATAATTGTCGATTTTAAATTATATGTCTGTATTTTTCGATTGTCAACAGTATTTTTATCTGCCGATATGCAATCGAAGTTAAAGGACGGTTTTGCGGGATATCCGTTAAAATAACGAAAGCCCCCGGTGCAGGCACCGCTTAATTCGGTCAGAAGAGCAGGGAACGTTCCGGGGGCTTGGCGCTCACTCCACGACCGGAAAACGAGGATATAAAATACTGAAAATAAATTTTTGATGTAAAAATATTCCATATTGTTTGCTTGAAAAATCACATTTGCCGCAAACGGGGGCATGTGCGATACTATTCTTTTTGATTATGAGATTCGCCGTATATTTATTGACAAAATCGGGCATTTTATAATATTTTGCTGCCGAAAAGCGGAAAAACTCATATAATTCGTGAAAGGAAGAATTTTGCGCGATAGAACGTCTTAAAACCCAATTATGACAAAATTTTTATATTTTTTTACAGAATTCTTATAGCATTTCAAGTTGCACCTTTGGTAGAATAATAGCGGATACCCATCTTCGTTTTCCTGCTTAATTAAAAAATGAGGTGTATTTGATTATGAAAAAAAGAGTTGTTTCCGCATTGATGTCGGTCGTAATGGTGTTTACCTGCATGGTTGCGCTGACGCTTGTTGTGAACACGGCGGCGCCGATTAGTGCGTCGGCAACGACAGACACTAAAAAAGCAATTTATGTTGGCCCCAGCGAGTCTGGTCAACATAATATTGTCAATGTCTTTGTGCCTTTCAATTTGAAAGACTATGATTCGACGACCGGTCAGCACTACATAAAGGTTAAACTCAAAGCGAGAATGCTTGGGGGAACCAAGCCGGTGCTCGGAAGACTTATCGGTGCATCTAACGGCGGTGTATCCGCGCAGTATCCGTCGACCACCGTAAATACCAGCGGAAACACCACCTATAACTCCTCCACCGGTTATTATGAGAGCGATTTTATCGGCGTTTGGATCGGCTCATCCAACCAGACTTACCACAGCGGTCAGTCGGATGAAAAGTGTGAGGGCATTACGATAGGCAACGCTCAGCATAAGACCACCGCCGGTTCCACGACAAACACGGTAATAGACGCTGACTGGAACGCTTCGTTTATTTTCACCGACGTTGTCTTTGAATTCTATAACAGTTCAAAGACACTCATTAACAGTAATATCGCACCCGCAATTGACGAAGAGCATTTTAACGGTGACGCGCAATACTTTTTCCGTGATATTGTATCCACCAACGGCGCGTGCACGGGCAATGAGCACCTTTTTGAAGCACCGAAAGATATGTGGAGCATTGATACTTCGTATTCAAAGGTAAAGCTTATTGATGTTCCCGCCGATTACTGTAACGGCAACTCCGGTGTCACCTTCAATTCCGTCGCGGCTACTTCGACGACAATAGCGCACTATACAAGCCCGAGTTACAGCGACCTTAAATTCGCGGCGCTTCCCGGCGGTGGACATGAGGTAATCAGCGATATAACAAAGAAAATGGTGGTTATCTCGGAAAACGTATCCGGCGGCAGAAGAAATGCTAACATAGCTATCCCGCTGTATCTTGATCAGTGGTGGGCTACGGCTGAATCTCCTAATGTGGCGTCATATAGATGCTATGTAAAGGTAACCGCTAACATTAAGCGCCTTTCGGGAAGCGGCAAGCCAATGCTTACTCGTGTTCTCGGCGATACCCGGACTTACAAAACTTACGGCTCGCCTGCCTGCGCATGGAATACCACATCCGGTGAATCCGGTTTGGAATATACGACGTATAATGCTTCAACCGGCGAGTTTGTCGGTTGGGTGAGACTCTGGCGCGGTTCACGGGGACAGTTGTTTCCTAACGGCATAAACGAAATTGTTGTAATCGGCAACTCCGAAATAGGTGCGGACAGTACGGATAACAGCTTTACATCTTCCTTTGCCGTTACCGATATACAGCTCGATTTATACGGAAGCGACGGGTCTACTCATACGTCGCTTGTCAAATCGGATATAGCGCCGCATTTTTCCGCTGATACGCTTAATGATGACAGTTATGCCTATATCGGCGCTTCATCCACTACCACCTCACATTCCGATGACAACAGTCGCAGTCTTGCAAGAGCACCCGGCAGAAAATGGTCGGTTTGCGGCGATCCTTATATGGTGAATGTTTACGATGTGACGAGTTGTTTTGCAAGCGGACACAGCGTTTCGCATAATCCCGAAACCTCGACAAGTATAGAGCATTACCACTGCGCGACCTGCGGCAAAAATTATGCAGATCCGTATGGCAACGTTGAGATTGCGGACATATCAGCTGCACAAAAGCTGATTCTTGTGCGCAGTACGGGTGCTACTGCGGTAAATGCCATTATGCCGCTTGATTTTCAGGACGCGGTTGATGATTCTGACGGCGACGCCACATATAACTATTATTTGTTCAGATGTAAAATGAAGATATTCGGTGATAAAATGCCGGTTCTTTCGGTTATGCGAGCTGATGACAGCTCAATAGCAGGCGCGTGGACGGAGATAGGTTACAGTACCTATGGAACGGGCAGCCCGCTGTTTACCTCTTACGACGATGCGACCGGCATATACACCGCCGTTATAAAGCTTCAAATCAGCGACGGTAATGATTACGACGCGTATAGCAGGCGTGAGCCGAACACGATGGCGCATCATGCTATACTGCTTGGCAACGGTAAGTATCAGGCGGGTTACGATCCGAGAGATACAAGCTATTTTTCATCCTTTGCGTTTACAAACCCTGAGCTTTATAAGCTTTCAAGTATGAATGATCCCGCATCGATTACCGGCAATGACCTGTGCGCTAATGTTACGGATAAATCGTTGAATACCGCAAGTACATACAGGTTTTCCGCAGCGGCGGCTTCTGCTGACAGATCTGTGAACAATGTTATGGCGGCTCCGGTAGGCAAGTGGAGTTTCACTTCGACATATTGGGCAATCAACAACAATATTCCCGAGGGATTCTTTGATGGCACTGTTCAGCCTAAAATGTTGAAATGGTCCGGATATAACAGTTCAAGTTCTCATATTGCCGTGAGAGATGAAGTGTTTTTGGAGAAAGGCGCGACTTATCAATTCGATATGGATTATCGCGCGTTTAACGGAACTATACCCTATATAAGTCTTTGCTATTCAAGCGGCTCGTATGCAGACGCCGTTGTTACTCCTACCGCCGATAATGTGGATGGTTCACATATGTCGGTTCAGTTTACAATGCCGTCTGATGCGAGGACTACCGGCGACGGCAATTTCAGACTTTGTCTCGGAATCAACTGGGAAGGCAGAAACATGTCAAATGTATATTATGCCAACCTGTCACTTCGCAAAGTGGAGGGAGGAGTCGTTACCGGCAGGAACAGGTTTGCAAGCGGTGATTTTGCTTTCGGTTCAATCGGCAGTATAACAAGCTCTAATTACAACTCAAATTTCTTCGGGTGTGTTGATCCGGCAAACGCTTATAAATATACTGAAAACAGATTTATGGCTATACCTGACAGCTTCTTTGACGGTACTGATATGCGCGGCAGAAGCGATATAGCCGTAAAGGTCGAAAACCGTAGTTATACTCAGCTTCAATTTAAGGCGCAGCTAAAACCTGATACTTATTACAGGCTTTCCTACGATTACAGGAATTTAGAGGATGTTCCCGAGCTTGTGGCCAACGGAAAAGGAACCGTGACGGTTAATAAACTGTCATCCAACTCCGGTGGTTATTACAGGAATACGTATGAGATTTATTCGGGATCCGATAATACCACTTACAGCGGATATGATCCCAACACAAGATTCAGACTTATAAGATTCGGCGCTTCCGGCGGCAGCAGCGGCGCCGCGTACGTCGGAAATATCCAGCTTTATGAGCTCGCCGGCTCGGGTGGCTCAACTGTTGGCGCTAATATTGTCGGCAATCTCAACGCCATATTTGCAGATGATAATTACAACACTCTTACGGGCGTAGGAAACACAGTAAATATTACCGCAAACGAAGACGCTACTACCGCTCTTGCCCGTGAACAGGCTAACGGTTGGCTCATATATGAACTGAATGGTCAATATACGGCGGGAAATATCAAACTCGTAAAGGTGCCGGCGGGATTTTTCCAATACAAGGCACCCGCGCAGCGCCTTGAAGCACTTCGCAGGGTTATACTCGGATATAACAGCGCCGACGGCTTTGATCCGCTTTATGATTCAAACGGCGACGGAACACGCAGTAACGTAAAGGACATTGTGCATTCAAAGGCATCTTCCGTTTACGCTGCGGGAACCGCTCAGAATGTAACCGACTCAATGAAGGCGGCTCTCCTTGATACCGTTATAATGGTGGATGACGATTCAAGCGGTCAGGGAACAGGCAAAAAGATTTACGTATCGAACAGCGGCAGCGACAGTAACAACGGCACGTCCGAAAACACTCCTGTCGCCTCGATTTCCACCGCAAACGATAAGGCTTCCGCCGGTGATACAATTCTCTTAAAGCGCGGAGATACATGGCGTACTACCACAAGCGCGAATCCGGCATTTACTCTTAAATCCGGCGTTCATTATACGGCTTACGGTACAGGCGCCAAGCCCGAGCTTTTAGGCTCCGCTAAAAATTACGGCGGTTCTTCTAACTCAAGCGGGTGGAAGGAGACCTCGAGCGGCTCTCATATTTGGTATTATGATTACGGTTCAAGCTCAACGTCCAGTGCCGCTATGATTTACTTTATCGACGCTGACGGTACGGTTCATCCCGGTAAATCAATAGCATCTCCTGATACAAGCAAAAATATTTACACCTACTCCGCCGCGGATCTTGACAGTGACCTTGAATTCTTTGCGCCGTATAAGGCAAATATACTTAACGGTGAAACGGGCGGAAATATAACGGCAGATTCTCTTTCAAGCCTCGGTCGTATGTACGTCTACTCAACCTCAAATCCCGCAACACGGTTCCCGAGAATTGAAATAGCGTTGGGTCATACTCTTGTTGAGGGTAAAAACGGTACATCCGCCTCTGAATCCGGTGTTACGTCACTTAGCAATGTTGCTATAAAATTCGGCGGACAGCACGGTATAAAGGGTGTCAGCGGAGGAAGCAATTTCTGGATAAACAAATGTGAAATCGCTTATATCGGCGGCACTCACCAGTATACGTCTTCCGGCGGCGGTTACAACCGTCTCGGTAACGGCGTTGAGTTCGGTAACGGCTACACCAACGGCCGCGTTTATGATTCCTACGTTCACGACTGCTTTGACGCCGGTCTTACCTTCCAGTCATATGGCTCCGGCAGCGCAATTACATTCTCAAACATTTATTTCTGCCGTAATGTAATCGAAAACTGCGCGTACAACGTTGAGTTCTTCCTCAACAGGAACAATAGCGACAGTATGTCCAATATCTATATCGAGGATAACATTCTCAGAGACGCGGGCTACGGCTGGGGTTGTTACGACCGCGCCGACGGCGGCTACAGAATCGCCAATATCTCGGCGTCCAAGAACACTTATATCAACAACGTAAGCAGCACCTATATAAGGAATAATATCTTCGATTGCACGAGAATGGCGCACGTTATGTGGACCTGGAGCACCGACGGCGTTGCCCATCACGCGGGTCTTACCGCCACCGGCAACACATACGTTCAGAGGAAAGGCGCCGCGGACTGGGCTGTTATGGCTTACGGACCTATCGCCGGCGGATATAAGTACGCGAGCGACAAGGCGTCCCTCGCGGCGGCGGTTGCAACCTTCGATACCGCACCGAACGCTGTGGTATGGCTTGGAGCCATCGAATAACAAAGTAAGCACAATATCAGCGGTTATACCGTAAAAAACACAAGCGCGGAGGGAAACCTCCGCGCTTGTCAGGCGTTTTATGATTGTTATTTGTCCTTTTTGGTTATTGTACGGAACTTTTTCGGCGTAATACCGCGTTCCTGTTTAAAGCACTTGATAAAATAACTTAAATCTGAAAAGCCGCATTCTATTGCTATTTCATCAAGCGTCATAGATGAAGACGATAAAAGATCCATTGACTTCTCAATACGCTTTTTGATGACGTAACTTGAAAACGGAACGCCGAAAACCGATTTAAAATTTCGGCTGAAATAACTGTAATTCATTGTGCAGTACTTGGCTGCTTCGCTAAGCGTTATTGTGGGACACTTTTCAGTAATATATGGCTCTAATTTTGCAAAGAAATCCGCGTCTTTCGTGTTTGATATTGATGCCGGCACCACAGCGCGCTGCTTTATTATATATGACATTATGCTCATTATATTTGCTCGCAGCGCCAAGCGCTTTGCAAAATCGTTGTGAGAATAGTTTTCGAGAGAATCGAAAAACAATGCGGAGAATTGGCTGTCGGTTTCCTTCTGACAACGAAACAGTTCAAAATTGTCGAGAAGGGACAAATAATACTCTACTGACGGAATGTTACGGCTTGAAGGTACATGTAAAATCTGGTTCAAAAATTGCAGAACAATGTGGTGATTTGTTTCGCTTTTTGCAACGATTTTGTGCGGTATGTTGGGCGCAATATAGATAAAATCACCCGGCTTAAGCGTGACTACTTCCGAAAAAAGATGAACTTCAAGTTCTCCGGCTGCGCAGTAGATCAACTCTATTTTATCATGATAGTGATAAATCGGGGCGGGACCGTGATTATATATCACGCGGTTCAGACAATGCATATAAAACGGCAAATCACTTTCTCTCGGATAGTTAAAAGCCTTCTTTTCATTGATCGGTTTTTGCTCTGTCATAATGTCACCTCAAGAAAATAGAATATTTGCGATACACTTTAATTAAAAATATAACATTTTTTTCAAAAAATCAAGATGCAATATAAAAGCAACTCGCCTTAAATAGCTTTTTAACGCACTTTTATGCACTTGGTTGTGCTATTTTGCCTTTTCCCCGTTTGTAAAATATTTCATAAAATTAAAAAAAATATTTATAGTATTTATTTTGTTTAAGTTATATAATAAAATTGTACTATTTTGTCAGCAGTTTGATTATTGTATATAATTCATGCAATTGCACTTGGAACCATATTTGATTTGCGGTGCCGAAACGGCAGGAAGCATAAGAGAAGGTGAATCCGAAATTGAGATTTAATCTTGATAAAATAAAGAAACATTCATACGGCACATTATACTATGTGGTGAGATATCTGATTCTGCTTGCGTTTGTTTACGTCCTTGCTTATCCGTTTGCCTTTATGGCGATGAACGCTCTGAAATCCACCGGGGATTGGCTTGATCCCACGGTCGAGTGGGTGCCGAAGCACATATCGCTTAAAAGCGTTCACTTGTCAATGATAGTCCTTAAATACTGGTCGTCATTGTTCAGTACGATGATAAACGGCATAGTGGCCGCACTGCTGTCTTTTATATCCTGCTCTTTTGTCGCTTACGGGTTGGCGAGATTTAACTTCAGGGGAAAACGTTTTTTGATGGTGGTAATGGTTCTTTGTATTCTGATCCCCGATACGATGATAATGATTCCAAGCTACGATAATTTCAGGCATCTTGACTTTTTGGGAATTCTGGGTTGGCTGTCGAAACTGACGGGTGTCGAACTGCGACCGAGTATTTTGAATACGCCGCTTGTGTTTTGGCTGCCGGCTTTGTTTGCAACAGGTCTGAAAAACGGTTTTTTCATTTACATATATCTGCAATTCTTTAAGGGCTTGCCGAAAGAACTTGAAGAGGCGGCGTGGATAGACGGCGCGGGACCGTGGAAAACGTTTTTGCGTATAGTGCTTCCGTCATCAGGCGCCGCGGCAGTAACGGTTTTAGTCTTTTCGGTCGTGTGGTATTACAACGATTATTATCAGGCGCAGATATACCTTTCGGACCATTTTCCGCTGAGCGTAATGCTGGCAAACCTTAAAACGCTTCTTACCGGCGACGTTATCGGAAAGCAGACCTTTGCAATCGGTCTTCTGATACTGACCTGCTCGTTTATTTGTATTTTGCCGCTTTTGATGTTTTTTATGTTCATGCAGCGGCGGTTTGTTAAAAGTATAGCCACCTGCGGTATTGTGGGTTAATAATCATAAAGGAGAAATTGCTATGAAAAAAGAATTAATGAGAATTATTTGCTTACTTCTTGCGGTTGTTTTCGCGTTTTCGCTTTCTTCCTGCAAAAAACAAGGCGACGGCTTTTCCGCAAGTCTTGACGAGGCGGATGAGAACTGGGACATTGAGTCAGACAACTCAGATGTCGACATCGATTCGGGCGAAAACGGCTCTTCCGGCAATACGGATTCATCCGGCGGTACCAAAGCCCCGGCGGTAAACAACGCCGATAAACTCGCATGGAAAGATCTGGTTGCTCAGATGCCCTCAAACCTGCGCGGAACTTCGATCAACGTTTATTCGTGGAACGACGTGAAGGATGTGACGGGCGCTGAAAAAGTAATAAGCGATTTTACCAGGCAGACCGGTATTAAGGTCAACTGGGAAAAGGGCAACTATGAGAACTATGATTTCGAAATAGCGGCAAAGATAAACAGCGGTACGGCGCCGGACGTTATTCGCTATAATAACCCGCTTATATCAAGAATGTCGCTGACTCAGGATGTTAAGTCCGCAACCGGTTACGACTTCAAAGGCGATATATGGGACAGCGCGCTTACTTCCGTTTACACCGTAAAGAACAAGATTTACGGCGTAAATCTCAAAAACACGTTTAACCAACAGCCGACTGTGGTTATGTATTGTAAATCTACCATAAGCAGATATAAACTCGACGATCCTTACGATCTCTGGAAAGAGGGCAAGTGGACGTGGACAGCTTTTCGTAATCTTTGCAAGGAATTCAGAAAGCAAACGTCAAGACCCGCGTGGATGACCTCTAATCAGCTTGATTATTTATGGTTCAGCGGTGTGAGCATGATTAAATTTGACGGCAAGAAATTCGTCAATAATTTATCTGACCGTAAGGTAATAGACGCTTTGAGGGCTTGTACGCATAACAAAGAGGACGGCATGGTTTCCGATACGACCCGTGACTCCGATAAATTGGAAAACGGCACGTATCTTTTCTACACCGATAACATTATCGGCGCACGCAGGACCGACTATCATTACTCGACTGCAAAGGGGAACGACGACCTCTACTGCGTGCCGATTCCCACGGGGATAACCGATAAATACTATCAGCCGTATAACGAATATGAGGCGTACGGCATACCGAAGGGCGCTAAAAACCCCCAGGCGGTTTACTATTATCTGCGTTATTATCTTGACGCCAACAATTACGACAGCAGTATGTTTTTCTGCAACGATCAGGTACTCGAAACCTACAAATGGTGCAGAAGTCAGCAGAACGTTCACCCCGTAATAGACAGAGGTCTTACCAAAGTAGTAGGCAATGAAAACGCCGGTCTTGAATTGTATATGCGTAAAGTGGGAACCGAGGCGCAGTTACAGAACGAAATAGATACTGTTGCAAAGCCGACTGTTGAGCGCGCCGTAAATCAGGCAAACAAAACACTTGAAAAATTCAGTTGATTTTTACGGAGGACGGTAATGAAAAGAATAATTGCGGTTATATTGGCAATTATGCTCCTTGCGATTTGCTGTGCCTGCGGACGTGATAAAGCAAACAAGAATAATGCGGAAAAGAAAAACAATACTTCCTCGCACGGTTCCGATGATACTTCTTCCGGCGACGGTGATGAGGTTGATCCCGCAGATGATCAGTCTTTGATGCCCGGTAGCGTATCCTTGGAAGACGATACCGTAACTGAGACCTATATCACGGTGGATGACGATAATAATATTACCGAAGTCCTGCCCGAATACGGTACCGCTCCGGCAACGCTCAATACAAAGTGGAACGCTGACTGTACGCGCAAATCCGGGTATTCGGACGCGCAGGCGAATGCGCTTCGCGAAAAGGTGCTCGGTTCGGGAAATACTGCGAGTATTTATAAAATCACCGGAACCACCTATTATGTTTCCCCGCGCGGAAACGACGATAATGACGGTAAATCTCCGCAAAGGGCGTTTAAAACCACAAAGGCTTCAGTTTTTTCAAGGAACATCTTAAAACCGGGAGACGCGGTTCTGTTTGAACGCGGAGGGCTTTGGCGGCTTACCAATCCGGTGAAATGTAAAGCGGGCGTTATATACGGCAGTTACGGCGAAGGCGAAAAACCCACCTTTTACGGTTCTGTGTATAACTACGCAAATTCCGAATTCTGGGTACCGAGCACAAGGGAAAATATCTGGAAGGTAACGGTTGCGGATATAGACGTCGGTCTGATTGTTTTTAATCACGGTGAAATGGTAGGCACTAAAAAGCTTAACGGGCTTATTGCTCTTGAAAAGAACGGCGATTTTTACTTTAACCGGAATCAGGATACCGTTTATCTCTACTATGACGGCGGTAACCCCGGAAAGGTGTTCAAGGATATTGAGATAGGGCTTAAAAAGTCCGCCTTTACCGCGGGCAACGCACCGGATATAACTATTGATAATATACGCATCAAATATATCGGTGCTTGCGGTATTTCCGTATGCGGATGTGATAATTTTACCGTAACCAACTGCGAGGTGGGTTTCATCGGCGGAGCGATACAAAGCGGAACACTGCGCTACGGCAACGGTATTCAGGTATGGAACGGCGTTGACGGTCACATAATTGAAAATTGCTGGATATATCAAGTTTATGACGCCGCCATTTCATTTCAGGGTGATTATACCTACTCCGCGGTCCGCATGAGCGACGAGTATAAGGATATCACTTACAAGGGCAATCTTTTTGAATATTCGACTTATTCGGTCGAATTCTGGCATGCGAACTCGGGTGATATAACAAAAGGCATATCCGACGCGGTTATTAAGAATTTTCAATGTGTTGATAACATAAGCCGTTTTGCCGGTTACGGTTTTGGGAGACAGCGCCCCGACCACGCGGGATATCATATCTGCGTATTCAGTCACACTTTCCCGAACGCTGAATCTAATGCGATAAAGAATAATATTTTTGACTGCTCGGACAGTTATATTGTTCGTTGGAATTTCAGCACCGACTCAAACTACGGCGAGTGGGATATAAGCGGCAACACATATTTCCACGGTAAGAACAGATTCGGCGATGCAATTTGGTACGGCGGTATGAGAAACGCCGGCAATCTTTCAACGCTTGAAGCCGCGATCAGGCTTTTTGATTCCAACCCTAAATCCATTACATGGATTGGTTGATTATATAAACTTACTTTTTAGGAGGTAATCAATGTGAAGGCAAAAAGGATTATTTCGTCATTGATGTCGGCAATAATGGTATTTACTTGTGTTTTTGCACTGACTCTCGTTGTAAATACCGTCGAACCAATGAAAGCGAGCGCAACGGGGGAGACTGCTACCAAAAAAGCATTTTACATCGGAAAGAGCGAATCGGGTAAACAGAATACGATAAATGTTTTCTTCCCGTTCAATGTGAAGGATTACGATTCTGCTACAGGTCAGCATTATGTAAAGATCCACTTTAAGGTAAAAATGCTTTCGGGCACCAAACCGTATGTGGGAAGATTCAACGGTGCCAATACAAGCCCCGGCGGTACCAGGCAGGAAAATATGTGGGACAATTCGGGTACTACGTACAATTCCTCTACCGGCGAGTTTTCTACCGACTATTTAGGCGTTTGGTCCGGTTCTGATTATCAGACGTATAATAAGGGTCAGGCGGACGAAAAATGCGAAGGCATTACCATAGGCAATGTTGAGCGTAAAAACGGTAAAACTTATCAGGGTGATTTTGATAACGAGTTTATATTTACCGATGTTGCAGTAGAGCTTTATGATAGCTCAAAAAACCTTATAAACAGTAATATAGCGCCTGCCGTAAGTGAAGATGATTTTACTGACGAAGCGTATCAAATGAGAAGCAACGAGGACAAAAAGTACCGTAATCTTATGGATGCGCCAAAGAATAAATGGAGTATAGATACCTCTTATTCAAAGGTGAAGCTTATAGATGTTCCGGCGGATTTCTTCACCGGCGCGACTCCTTCGTTTACACAGCATGCCGCTACTTCTGTTACAAGAGAGTACTATACAAGCCCGAATTACAGTGATCTTTATTTTGCGAAACTCGGCGGTACATATCAGATAATAAACGATATCAACAAAAAGATTGTTGAAATCAAAGCAAATATGCCCGGTGAGGACAGAACGGCGAACATTGGAATTCCCTTGTATCTTGACCAGTGGTGGCTTCAGGCGACGGATCCGAATCCCACATCTAAAAAATGTTATGTCAAGGTAACCGCGGATGTAGAGCGGCTTTCGGGAAGCGGCAAGCCCATGCTTACCCGTCTTTACGGTGATACAAAAACTTACAGGACAAACGGTGCCACCGCCTGCTCTTACAACAATACCGTTGGCGAAAGCGGACTTCCTCAAACAACTTACAACGCCTCTACAGGTCAGTTTGTAGGTTGGGTAAGGCATTGGCGCGGATCCGACGGTCAGTTATTGCCAAACGGTGCCAATGAAGTGCTGCTGTTCGGCAATGTTGAGGTGGCTGCGGAAAGCACGGATAACGCTTATCAATCTTCATTTGCGATTAAAGATATTCAAATTGATGTATATGACAGTGATATGAGTACGCTCATTAAAGCTGATGCCGGTCCCGATTTTTACGCCGAGAATATCAACGACACTTACGGCTATATTGCTTCAAATCAGACTGCAAAGTCCGACGATAGAAGTCATAGCATCGGCAGAGCGTCCGGCAGTAAGTGGTCGGTATGCGGCGATCCCTATATGATAACCGCATATAACCTTACAAACTGTTATTTAAGCGGCCATACATTTACCTATAACGCTGAGACAGCAACCACGGTAGAGCACTATCACTGCTCCTGCGGCAAGAATTACGTTGACCGCTTCGGCAACGAAGAATTACCGGATATTTCCGCTACACAGAAGATGATAGTTATAAACAGCACCGGCCAGACCGGCGCCAACGCATTCATACCCGTTAATTTTCAGGATTGGGATTTAGAAAACGAACAGTACTATGTGTTTAAGTGCAAGATGCGTATGTTCGGCGACGAACTGCCGTCCATTTCGGTTATGCGGCCTAATTACTATTCGGATTATTCCGCCGCATATTCGGAAGACGGTTTCACCGGCTATGGTGAAACAGGTAACACGCTGTTTTCACGCTATGACCCTGCGACCGGGACATATACAGCGGTAATCAAACTGTTCTTGGGCGGATTCAGGGATTATTACGCCTATTGGCTGCGTGAGCCAAATACTTATGCACACCACGCGATATTGCTTGGTAACTCCAAACACAAAGGTACCGGCAGAGGCGAAACAAGCTATGAATCCGGTTTCGCGTTTACAGATCCCGAACTCTACAAACTTACCAATGCGAACGATCCCACATCTGTTGAAGGCGCGGATCTCTGCACAAACATAACCGATAAATCGCTTAACTTCGGTGCGACCTACAAGTATTCAAATCTTAACAGTTCAAATGAAGACACATCCGCCAACAATATTATGGCGGCTCCGGCGAATAAATGGAGCATAGACGGCTCGACCAATTATGTTCACGCTTACGATATACCGGACGGCTATTTTGAAGGTACTGAAGATTCAAAGGTGATTCGTCTTGCCGGCGCGGAAAATGCCAATGTAGGCAACGCGCTCACTTCTCAAATATTCCTTGAATCTGATACGACCTATCAGTTTGACCTCGATTACCGCGTGTTCGGCGGATCGGCTCTCAATCTTGTAACAAGAGATCATAACGGAACCAGTTGGGCGAGCGTAAGCCGAACAGATCTTACCGACGACGGCTCACATATTTCCTTCCGCTTTACGACGAGATCTCTCCGTACAAGCGGCGACGGTAACTTTAGCGCTCAAATAGGCGTCGGTACAGAGGAAAGATACGTAACATCGTCACTTTACTTTACGAATATGTCCGTACGCAAAGTGACAGGCGATACGCTCGGACCTAACCATTATATAAACGGCAACCTTTCATTGTCACCGGCGCAGGTGCTTACAGGCCTTTCGGATGATAATATAAAGGCGGGTCTGCCGCTTTGGACAAACGGCGCCGCATGGAATAACGATCTGCTTGGTGTAAAAAATTTCACTCAGGCATGTGTAATGCCAATGCCGGAAAGTGAGCTTTTCGCCGGAAGTGAAGTAACGGGTCTTGAAAACATCGCACTTAAAGCGATAGGCTCAAAGCAAGCGCAGATTCAGTTTAAGGTAGGACTGCAGCCGGATAAGTATTATCGGCTTGAATATAATTATCGCTCGACCGGCGACGAACCGGAAGTTTCGGCTACTTCAAATACCGGCGGCAGTGTAACGGTCACTAAACAGAATGTGGTTCCGCGCCACGGCAAGATCAGCGCGCAGTACGAGGTTTATTCAAATGCCGCAAATGAGCCGGCTTACACAAATACCTGGCGCAATCCGAATACACGCTTCATATTCTCGTTTGGTGCGGACAGCACCGGCAACGATTTCTATATTAACGGTGTAACGCTCTACGAGCTTGACGGCTCCGGAGGAAATATAGTAGGTTCCAATCTTGTCGGCGATCTCAATCCGATTTTGAATGACGGCGTTTACGATATAGTTCCCAATGTAAAGGATACTTACGGTTTGTATTTGAATCAGGACGGAATCGCCAGTATTTCAAGATACGTCGCTTCCGGCTGGTTCGGCTATAATCAGGACGGCGCCGACAGTGCCGCGGATTATACAAATGTAAACGGATATATCGTAAGAGTTCCCGCGGATTTCTTCAACAGTATCGATGTTGCTCAGCGCGTCGGACTTATCCGCAAGGTTATTTTGGGCACTGAGACGAGCGATGGCATAAATCCGTATTATAATCCCAATAACGACAGCGTATGGGGAGATGTCAGAGACCTTGTTCACGCCAAGAACAAGGCAGTTATAAATGGTGGCTCGGGAAACTCACTTAGCGGTGCAAAAAGCGCCGCAGATTTCCGACTGAACAATGTAATAATGACAAACAAAAACGGCGAATGGTCCGGAGGCGGAAAATCCTATTATGTATCTAACTCCGGTAGCGACAGTAATTCAGGCACCTCCGCCGCTAACGCGCTTGCCACCATAAGCAAGGCAAATTCAAAAGCAGTATCCGGCGATACGATTTATTTGGAGCGTGGCAGTACATGGCGCAATTCTACTGATAATGCGGAGATATCATTTGAGTTAAAATCAGGTGTTCATTACTCTGCTTACGGCTCGGGCGCAAAGCCGGAGATACTTGGTTCACGCAAGAATTACGGTGGTTCGTCAAACGCGAGCGGCTGGACGAGTGCCGGAACAAATCTGTGGAGATACAGATACAGCACTGATGTTCACACCTACAATTGCGCAGGTATGATTTATTTTATCGACAGTAGCGGTAATGTAACATTAGGTAAAGATGTTGCAACACCCGCTACGGAGAATACGTATTCATGGAATCTTTCTGATGTTGACAGCGATCTTGAATACTACGCGCCTTACAGAGGCGCCGCAAATGCCGGTTATATTTATGTTTATTCTGCAACCAACCCGGCAAATCGTTTCCCGAGAATCGAGATTGCGATCGGTCGCCCGGTAATCTCGGCAAACGGCGGCTCTTCCAATGAAACAAGATATACTACAACGCTTGATCATATAGCGGTCAAATACGGCGGTCAACACGGCATACTTGCATCAGGCAGCGGCAACCTTAGCATAAAGCATTGCGAGATCGCTTATATTGGCGGTATAAACAACAGTAATAATCGCCTTGGTAACGGTGTACAGTTCGGCAATGGCTTTGATAACGGAAGAGTGAGCGATTGTTACATTCATGATTGCTACGATGCGGGTGTCACCTTCCAGTCATTTGGTTCCGGCAGTCCGGTGACCTTCAGCAATATAAGCTTTACCGGAAATGTTATCGAAAACTGCGCTTACAATGTCGAAATATTCTTGGGCCGTAATCCGGCAAGCGATATTATGCGTAACATCTACATCCGCGACAACATTCTCCGGAATGCCGGTTACGGCTGGGGATGCTATGACAGGTGTGACGGCGGTTACAGAATAGCAAATATAACATTTTCAAAGATCAACTATATGGATCGTGTGGAAGAACTTTATATTGAAAACAATATTTTTGACTGTACGAGATTCTCACATATTATGTGGACTTGGGATACGACCGGTCCCCTTATGCACGCGGGAGTTACCGTGCGCGGCAATACTTACTTCCAGAGAAAAGGCGCACACGATGGAGCTGTAATGGCTTACGGACCTATCGCCGACGGTTTCAAATACGCAAGTAGCAGAGAATCTCTCTTGGCGGCGGTAAATACCGTGGATAGCAGTCCGGCTGCCGTTTACTGGATTGAAAACAGTTAATTCCCGGAAACAACTCATGACGAGGATGTGATTCAATGAAAGCAAAAAGAGTTTTATCATTGGTTCTGGCGCTTGCCATTGCATTTTCAATGTTTACCGTGCTTACACTTATCGCCTTGCCGGCGGTAGCCGCCGAGGGTACGGTTAATACCAAAAATGCGGTATTCATAGGCAAAACCGGAAGCGATAAGCATATTGCCAATATCGCCTTCGGGCTTAAAATGACCAACGCAGGCGACGGCTATCCCGAATTTAACGATAGTGAGGGCGGCGCACAGGCGGATGACGGCAGGGTATACTTCAAGCTTACTTTTAAGGCAAAAATGCTTTCGGGCAGTAAGCCGATAGTCAGCTTTATTCGCCGTGCCGGACCTGATTTTTATTCCGGTACGTATACCGAGCCGAAATGGGTTAATAACGGCAACGGCGATTCAGCCGGCGTGTACAATTCGTACAGCTATGATGCCGAAACGGGTGATTGCGAAGTCATCTTCTCAATAGAGCCGTATATACTCAGTTATGCCGCGCCGTGGGGCTTTATCGCCATAGGCAACGTAGAATCGAATAACGCATGGCAGTCGGAACACGATTTTGACAATTCGTTCATTATGACCGAACCCGAGCTTTACTCCTACGTTCCCGGTGACGGCGGAATCGGTGAATACGGTGACAATTTGGTCGGCGATTTTTCTGATAAGAATATGGATATGAATACGGGATATATCCACCGTAAAAACGGCAGCGAGGGCAGCTTAAAGGATTACCGTTACGCTATGATTTACGCTCCGGCGGATAAGTGGTTTATCCAGTCGACTCCTGATCTTGTAAAGCATATCACAGTTCCCGCTGATTTCTTTACCGACGGTGAAGCGGAGTTTGTAAAACACGAAGCGACTGATAAAACAAGAGAATACTATACCAGTGACAACTATGCAGGCCTTTATTTTCAAAAAATCGGTGACACCTATGGGATAATCGATGATATAAGTAAAAAAGTTATGGTAATAAAGGCAAACATGCCCGGCGAGGTGAGAACGGCAAATATAGCTATTCCGCTTAACCTCAACCAGTATTTTGCATCAAGCGAGGCGCCATATCCCTCGGGCAGAAGAGTATATCTTAAAGTTACATTTGACGCGTTACGTCTTTCGGGTGACGGCAAGCCAATGCTTACCCGGCTTTATCCCGAGGCGTGGGGAAATCCTTACAGATTCAGACCGGCAAATAACAGCGCTTACAATATCACCGAGGGTGAGGCAAATCTTCCACAGACCGAATATGATCCGGAAACCGGCAAGTTTACCGGCTGGGTGAGAATGTATGTCGGCTCGGCAGCTGAAAATCAGCCCAGCGGCGCTAATGAAGCCTTGCTTATCGGCAACAGCGAGATCGGTCAGGCGACGGACGATAATTCTTACCGGTCATCATTCGCCATTTACAATATTCATGTAGACCTCTACGACGTTAACAAGAGTTTTATCAGAGGGGATATTGCGGCCGGTCTTTATGCTGAGACCGTTCACGATGATTACAGTTATATTGCCAGCAGTAATATTGAAAATACCGATAAGCAAAACAGAAATATCGCCAGAGCAATGGTTAACAACTGGTCGGTAGTAGGCGACGCATATATGGTTGATACGTATGATGTTACCGATTGCCTGCTTGCCGGTCACATTCTTGCACGTCACGCGGAAACGCAGTATACCTGTGAGTATTACCGCTGTGATGAGTGCGGAAAGAATTATGCCGATCCTGTCGGAAAAGAGGAACTCTCTTCGATCGGCGTCAAGCAAAAAATGATAGTAATAAGTCCTTCCGGCGGCGCGTTGTGCAACGCAATTATTCCACTTGATTTTCTCGATCAGTCTGAGGATAACGATCAGTATTATGTTTTCAGATGTAAAATGAAAATAGATGGCGACGAAATACCCGCGATTTCCGTAATGAGGCCGACGTGGTATTCAAATTATTCTGCGGCGTATTCTGAAAGCGATTTTACGAAGAACGGCGAGACGGGTGAAACTCTGTTTTCAAGATATGATCCGGAGACCTTTACCTACACTGCGGTTATTAAGCTGTATTTTTCAAGCTGCAGCGATTATTGGTCATTTTATCTGCGTGATCCGAACACTTTTGCACATCAGGCGATACTGCTCGGTAATGCGAAACACGTCGGCAAAGGTTCTGTTGACGCCGCCTATGAAAGCACCTTCGCTTTTACTGACCCGGAGCTTTATCTTCTCAGTGATAAGGATGACCCGACGTCCATCGTAGGAGAAGACGTTTGTCCGAATATAACGGAAGATTCCTTGAATTTCGGAGCCACGTATAAGTATGCAAATCTTAATGCCGATAATGAGGATACCTACCCGAACAATATTATGGCGGCTCCGGCGGGCAAGTGGAGCATCGACGGCTATGCCGCATATATTTCCGCACAGGATATCCCCGAAGGTTACTTCGGCGAGGGATATCATACCGAGCATACCGGCGGTACCGCAACCTGTACGAAATGTGCCGTATGTACGGTTTGCGGCAACGAATACGGTGAAATTGACCCGGATAATCATACGTTAGGCGAGTGGGTGACAAATGAATCAAAGCATTACCATCATTGTTCGGATTGCGATACCGATATTGATATTGCCGAACACAATTTGATTTGGCAGGAAGTCACACCGGCAACCGCTGAAGCGGAGGGACTTGAAAAACAGATTTGCTCCGTTTGCGGTTATGAAACGGGCGAAACAAGACCTATTGAAAAGCTCGTAACCCACCTGCCGGGCGATGTGAACAATGACGGAAATCTCAACAACAAAGACCTGACCCGTCTGTTCCAGTATCTTTCCGACTGGGATGTTGAAGTTAACGAGTCGGCACTCGATATTAACGGTGACGGAAATGTCAACAATAAAGACCTGACCCGTCTGTTCCAGTATCTTTCCGATTGGGATGTTGATATTTTTTAAGTTTTAAGATTTCCCCGGGGAGGATAATCCCGCCTCGGGGAAATTTATCAGATAGTTATAAGATTAGGGGAATAACGATGAACAGAAGCAAAATAAGACTTTTGTCTTTGATTTTGGCAGCAGGCATAATATTTTCGTCTTTCGCGATGGTGGCAAGCGCCGATGAAGCACAAGACGGCGATATTACGCCTGCCGAATTGGCGCAGGTAGAAGAAATGGTTGCTACTTCTGATTCATCGACTAATTATGAAAGCTATCTTGCAAGCTTTGCGGAAGCAAACTATGCCGAAGAAAGCATAGAAACCGAAGTAAACGCAAAGGTTACCGATACGCCGGCTACCTTTACGGTAGAGGTCGGCGAGGACGCGCTTTACAGTATCGGCTTTAATTACAGAGCAATTGACAGTCTTACAACCTCGCTTGAATTCAAGTTAGAGGTAGACGGCGCCGCTTTGTTTGACGAGGCAAACAAGCTTTCGCTTTCAAGAATATACAAAAACGAGCAGAAGGACGGAAAAACCTACCGCGTAGACGGGCTCGGCAACCAGTTTGCCGCAAAGCAGATACCATACGGTGATTTCTACTTTGCCGAGGTAACGGATATAACGAAATGGACTAATAATCCGTACTATATTCACCTTACACCCGGTACACATACCTTTACTGTGACGAAGTCGATGGGTGATTTTGAAATTAAATCGTTCGTACTCGGCGCAAAGGATAACGCTCCGAAGTATAAGTCGCCCGGAAATTCCGGACTTTATGACGGCGAGCCCATAATAATCGAGGGCGAGGACGCAAAGATAAAAACCAGCTACTGGCTCGGCGGTAAGAGTGATAACGGCAGTTGTCAGATAACGCCTTACAGCGCGACAAACAGCGTGGTAAACTACATAGGCGGCGGCAACTGGAAGACCAACGGCGAAACGCTCACCTGGATAACTCCCGAACTAAAAGAGGGTTATTACAGTCTGGCGTTTATGTACCGTCAAAGCGCGATACTCGGCGCAAAGGTTTACAGAAGTCTTAAAATCGATGGCGAGACTCCGTTTAAGGAAGCCTCGGAAATCGGTTTCTCATATTCGTACAAGTGGAAAGAAAGCATATTCGCCGATAAGAATGACGACCCGTATCTTATATATCTTTCGGCGGGTAAGCATCATATTTCGCTCACTGTCGTACCCGGCGAGATAGCCGAGGTCAGAGACCTGCTTAAACAGTCGGTGGCGGAGCTTAGCTCGCTTTATATCGACATTACAATGATAACCGGCGAAACGGTGGATATATACCGTGACTACGACCTCTTTTCGCAGATAACCGATATGCCCAAACGTCTTAAAGCCATACATGAAAAGCTTTCAAAGGCGAGCAAAACCTTGCAGGAGATAACGGGCGAGCGCAGCGGTTCGTACATATCTATAATCAACAATATGGACCAGGTACTCAGCCTTATGTTTGACAACCGCTATACGGCGCACAGATATAAGGATACGTACTATTCAAGGTATACTTCGCTCGCTTCTGTGCTTTACGAAATGAGCGAAATGCCGCTCGACCTTGATAAAATAGCCCTTATAGCAAAGGGCGAGAAGAAACCGTTTGACCGTCCGGGCTTTTTCGGCAGCGTGGGCTTTACGCTTAAAAGATTTTTTGTTTCCTTTACAATGGATTACAATAATATCTCGCTTGCCGAGTCGGGGACCGACAGTATAACGATCTGGGTGAACTGGGGACGCGATCAGGCGCAGGTGCTTAACTCGCTTATTCAGACCTCATTCTCATCGGAGTATAACATAGCGGTAAATATTCAGCTTGTTAACGCTTCGGTCGTGCAGGCGGTGCTTTCAGGTAAAGGACCGGACTGCCTGTTGCAGCACTCGCGATCCGAGCCTGTAAACCTGGCAATGCGCGGCGTGCTATACGATATGAATAATTTTGATAACGTGGATGAAGTGCTTAAAAACTTCGGGGATAACGCGGCGTTGCCTTATTACTATAAAGGCGGGCTGTACGGTTTGCCGGATACCCAGTCGTTCTATCTGATGTATTACAGAAAAGACATATTCGAGCAAATGGGATTAAAGGTTCCAGAAACGTGGTCGGATTTTGAAGAAGTAGTAAGACTCCTCGCCACAAACAACCTTACCGCTTGGATGCCTAACAATACGGCGACCAGTATGGCGCAGGCAAACGCCGGTATAGGCAGTATAAACCTTTTCCCGACGTTGCTTTTGCAAAAGGGAATAGAGCTTTACAAGGCAGACGGAAGAAGTACAAACCTTTCAAGCCCTGAGGCGACGGCGACCTTCAACGAGTGGACCGATTATTATACGAACTTAAAAATGCCGAGAACGCTTGATTTCTATAACCGTTTCCGCACGGGTTCGTGTCCGCTCGGTATTTCGACCCATACGATGTACACCACCTTAAAGGTGGCGGCTCCCGAAATTGACGGGCTTTGGGGCGTGGCTCTCGTTCCCGGAACTGTCAGGGAAGACGGAAGCGTTTCGCACATAACCTCCGGCGGCGGCACCGCCTGTTCGATACTTAAGGCGACTAAGAACCCCGAAGCCGCGTGGAAGTTCTTACAGTGGTGGACTTCGGCTGAAACACAACTTGCTTTCTCAAACGAGATTGAATCAATACTCGGTCCTACGGGACGTGTTTCGCTCGCAAACGTCGAGGCGTTCTCGTCGCTTGAATGGGACGCGGATATGAGAGATACGATAATAACCGCCATGAAACAGATAGAGGAAGTTCCGGAGTATCCGGGCAGTTATTACGTTTCACGTTCGGTTTATCAGAGCTTCTGGAACGTGGTTGAAAACAACCGCAATCCGAAACAGATGCTTATGAAATACAGCGAAGAAGCAAACAAAGAAATCGAAAGAAAATGGCTTCAATACGAAAACAGATAACAGATTTCAAATATAAGACCTATGAAATCTGACAGAGTTATTAAAAGAATTGTGGTGATATGATGGGCAAGAATAAAATAGGCAAGAGGTCGGGCATATATTCAAAGAGCGAGAATATAGCGTTCCACCTTATAATGATGCCGTTCATGATTTTCTTCCTGCTTTTTAATATACTTCCCGTATTGTCGTCAGTAGTGTTGAGCTTCTTTGATTACGATATGGTCTCAAACCCGATATTTACGGGGCTTGAAAACTATTCGAGAATGTTCACGGCGGACGATACCTTCTTAAAGGTGCTCGGTAACACGCTCAGATTTTCGATTATCGCGGGACCCGGCAGTTTTATACTTGCTTTCCTGCTCGCGTGGATGATAAACGAGTTTTCCCGCACGGTAAGAGTTATACTTACTTTCATATTCTACGCACCGGCTCTTGTCGGCAACGCGTACTTTATATGGCAGATATTCTTCTCTGGCGACAGTCTCGGATATCTCAACAACTTTCTTATAAGCTTCGGTTTTATAACCGAGCCGATAAACTGGTTCCAGAATACGCAGTATAATATGACGATACTGCTCATAATTCAGCTTTGGATGAGTATGGGTGTTTCGTTCCTCGCCAACATAGCGGGCTTGCAGAACGTAAGCTCGGAGATGTACGAGGCGGGAGCGATAGACGGAATACGTACACGCTGGCATGAGCTTTGGTACATAACGCTTCCTTCGATGAAGACTATACTGCTTTTCGGCGCCGTAATGCAGATACAGTCGGTATTCTCGGTAAGCGGTCTTATGACTACGCTTGTCGGCTATCCGAGTGTTAACAACTCGGTTGATACGCTTGTATCGTATATATCGGATATAGGTACCGCCCGCTATGAGATGGGCTATGCCGCCGCGCTGTCGGTGGTGCTGTTCCTGCTGGTTCTCGCTTTCAGGTTCGGCATTGGGGCATTGCTTAATCTCATAGGCAAGAGCGACAGTTAAGGGGGTATTGCATATGAGATCTAAAAAACCGCAGTACCGCCGTTATACGCGTTCAAAATTCGGAAACTTCGTATACTTTTCAATACTGTTTCTTGCAGGTGCGTTTACCATACTGCCGCTCGTATATTGCGTTATTACGTCGTTTAAGCCGCTTGACGAGCTGCTTATATTCCCGCCGCAGTTCTTTGTAAAGCGTCCCACGCTTTCAAACTATCTTGAACTGCCGAGTCTGCTCGGTAAAATGCAGGTGCCGGTGCTTCGCTACTTCTTCAACAGTATATTCATAGCGTTGGCGGGTACTTCGCTGCATATAATCGCGGCGTCAATGGCGGCGTTTACGTTCTCAAAATCGAGAATAAAAGGCAGAAACATTTACTTCATGATAATACAGATAATGCTTCTGTATAATACGGTTACACTCAGCGTACCGCAGTACCTTATATTTACAAAGCTTCGTATGATAGATACCTACTGGGTATACATACTTCCGGCGATACCGTCGGCGGTAGGTTGCTTCCTTATGAAGCAGTTTATGGATGCTTCGGTACCCGATACCCTTATGGAAGCCGCGAGAATCGACGGCGCGGGGGTAATTAAGATGTACAGAAAGATAATAATGCCGATACTCAAACCCGCGTGGATGACGATACTGCTTTTGTCGTTCCAGTCGATGTGGACGATAGTTCCGAACGGAACGATATTCAGCGAGCAGTTAAAGGCGCTTCCGCAGGTTATGAGCACCATAGCTACGGGCGGTATAGCGCGTTCAGGCAGTGCGATGGCGGTCACGGTACTCCTTATGATACCGCCGATAGTCGTATTCCTCATTACTCAGGGTAACGTTATGGAAACCATGAGTACGTCGGGTATTAAAGAGTAATTACTGTTATTTCCTTTTTTGAAGGGTGTGAATTTAATTGAAAAGGTTAGTGTCACTGTTAGCCGCGATAGCCATAATGATGACTTTCTGTTTCAGTGTGTCCGCGTACGAACCTACGGATTCGTTTACGCATGTGGATACTCCGAACGGCGCGGTAAAGGCTGTTTTATCGCGTGAAATTTACACGTCGGCTATGCTGATCAAAGCTTCCGACCTGAATCTGGATGAATCATTTGACGGTATTAACGATTTGTTTGTAGCAAAAGACGGGAAAATTTATATCCTTATAAGCGGTTGTTCAAAGATAGTGATACTCAACAGTGACTATAAACTTGACAAAGTTGTATCACTGGTCGACGAGAGCGGATTTGAAGTTGATTTTACCGGTGCGCAGGGTATTTTTGTGGACGATTCCGGGATATATATATGCAACAGCAGAAAAGCCGAAATACTGGTTGCGGATCATAATGGAGTCATTAAGGAAAAATGGGGCGAGCCGGACTCAAAACTGATTCCGGAGGATTTTTACTATCAGCCGTATAAAATTTACAGGGACAGCAAAGGATACACGTATATACTCAGCGTGGGATGCTATTACGGAGCTTTGGTTTATTCAACCGAGAATGTGTTTATCGGTTTTTACGGGGCTAACAATGTTGAAGCCGGCGCACTCGATATGCTCTCCTATTTATGGAACCGTCTTACGCAGACCGATGCCAAAAAAGCGCTTTCGGTTAAGAAACTGCCGTATTCCTTCGTGGATTTATGCTTTGACAGTAAAGATTATATGATTACCTGCACGGGACGTACAAAATCGGACACCAACGGCGTCGGGCAGATTCGCAAGCTTTCTCCGGGCGGCGCCGATATATTATACAAAAGAAATACCGACGGCACTTCCGTAAATTCATCGGTGTTTAATTTTCTTGAAGAAAAGGTGGTTGAGCGCTTCGGTGAAAAGAAACCGCAGAATGTTGTCGCGGTTGACGTGGATGAAAACGGATTCATCTACGCCTTGGAGCAGACTCATGGACTAATATATATTTACGACAACGAATGCAACCTTTTAGGCGGCTTCGGCGGCGGAAGTGACTTTTCACAACAGCTTGGTGTGTTTGATAAAGCAAACTGTATTGCGGTAAACGGCAACTCTCTTTTGGTGGGGGATTTTGACAGTAACACAGTTACGGTATTTGAGCGTACACAATTCGGTTCGCTGCTTATGGAGGCACAGGATAAGTACATAAACGGCGAATACGTGGACGCTATGCCGTTATGGCAACAGGTGCTTGGACTGGATGGCGGATGTCAGTTGGCTTATCGCGGTATGGCGATGGCGTATCTGACCCTTGAGGATTATGATGCCGCCTTAAAATATGCCGAAAAGGGTCTTGATTATTCCACCTATGATATGGCGTGGAAAAGACTGCGAAACGCATATATCTCAAGGAATTTTACATGGATATTTATAATCATATTCGTTCTCGTATCCGGTTTGATATCTTTCTTATCAGTAGTAAAACGCAGAAAAATCGTTTTAATTAAAAACGAAAAGGTTAAAGCGTTTTTGCAAGTCCCGGCGCATCCGTTCAGAAGTTTAGAAGACATTAAATATAAGAATCAGGGTTCGCTTCTGATTGCTGTTGTTTTGACCGTGCTGTTTTACGTTGTAAACGTGCTTAAAGAAACCGGTTCCGGCTTTTTGGCGACAAAGACTGACCCTAAAACATACAATACGCTTTATACGTTACTCAGCACCGCGGGACTTATTATTCTGTGGTCGTTGGCAAACTGGCTGGTTGCATCCGCTTTTGCCGGCAAGGGAAAGTTCAAAGATATTTTTATAGCGACGACCTATGCGTTGCTGCCGCTTATCGTTTATACATTTGTCCGTGTAATCCTTTCGCATGTTTTATCGCTTACAGGTCTTGCGGTAATGGACGGTATTCAAACTGCTGTTTTGATATTTACGTTCTTTATTTTCTCAATTGCGATTATGTCGGTTCACGAATATGATTTCTTTAAGTTTTTGTCGACTTCGCTTGTGTCGGTAGTATTTATGATACTTATAGTTTTTGTAATTTTCTTAGTCGGAGTTCTTTTGCAGCAGTTCGGGGCAGCATTTGTCTCGATTTACCGTGAAATCTTTTATAGATAATATTAAGGAAAGGGGTGTTTCTGCGATGTATAATAAAAAGACGGTATCCGCATTACTTGCCGTTGCGCTTTTCTTGTCGATGTTTACGGGCTGCGGGAAAAAGTCAGGAGTAAAGTACGGGTATAACGGCAACGAAAAAATAATGACGGTTTCGTCGCAGACAATAGCACAAAACGATAATCTTTCTCTTTCCTGGGATGATGAAGCAAAAAGAATTTTGCTCGAAAACCGCAAGACCGGAAAAATATGGTCAGATATACCGCAGGATATTGCCGAAAGCGGAGAACTCTGTTCAACGCTTGACATTTCCGTTCAGGATATGGAGATTTATCAGCCGGAATTTCTGTCGAGCAACGAGTGCAGGGAATCCGGACGAATAAGCGCTGAAAAGATAAAGGACGGACTGAGGGTTACATATTATTTTGACAGTGTAAAGGTATCCGTACCCGTCTGTTATACTTTGAGAGAAGATTCAATGTTAGTGTCGATCGATGCCTCAAAAATACAGGAAGACGGTGAAAAATACCGCTTGGTATACGCTACGCCGATGCCTAAAATGTGTTCGGCCGAAAACGCCTCTGCAGACAAAAAGAAAGATTCGTATTTGCTTTTGCCCGAGGCAAACGGTGCGCTGATGTATACAGATGAAACTGTTGAGGGGTCAAGGAAGATAAGTATTCCTTATGCCAATGCGGCAGCACATCAAGAATCGTTCGCGGTAAATGCTCCCGAATCGTCAGGTATATGTGTATTTGGCATAAAGGCGGGAACCGACGCTATGTTCTGTATTCCCGAAGAAACCGCCGGTTCGGTAGGTATATCGGCGTATGCGGGTGACATAAGCAGCGGGCTTTCGGCGGTTTATCCGAACTGCTATTTTTCCGATTATGATTACTTTTACGGAAAAGCTACAAATTCCGCGGCCATAAGGCATCTTTCCGACCGTTCGCAGTCTACGGTTTCCATAGGCTATTATCCGCTTTCCGGCGAAGACGCCGACTATAACGGTATGGCAAAAAAATATAGAAGCTATCTTGAAAAGAACGGTTATATTTCAGTCGATGAGAACATACTCAAATCGGCCGCCCCCTATGCGCTGACTGTTCTTGGCGGTGTTATGACCACTGTGTCAGTTTTAGGTGTGCCGACAAAGACTTTGAAAGTCATGACTACGTTCGACCAGGCGCGGGAGTTAATTGAGGATATTACCGAAAGGACCGGAATTAAGCCGACGGTGCGTTTGCAGGGCTTCACCTCAACCGGCATAAATATCGGCAAAATCGGCGGCGGATATTCATTTAATTCCGCTTTCGGCGGTGATAAACAGCGAAAAGCCCTTGAAAACTATTGTGCCGATAACGGTATATCCCTTTACACTGAATTTGAAATGATTAAATACAGCGAGTCAGGAGCGGGCTTCTCATACGCAAACGATTGCGCAAAGACTGCAGTTCTTTCGCCGGCAGAGAACTCAAAATACAACGCTCCGCTTAGGGATGTCAATTCCGATTCAGTATACAGATTGCTTTCACGCGATAAGATCGGAAAAGCCGTCGATAAGCTTATAAAAACAGTGCAGGATAAGGATGTCTCAGGCATAGGTGTTTCCACATTGGGGGCAATATCATATTCGGATTTTTCGTCCGGTGTAAAAAACGCTGTTACCTCCGGTATTGATTCCGAAACTTCAAAAGCGATAAGAAAACTTAAGAATACCGGGAAACGTGTATCTGCGTCTTCGCCCGCCTATTTTGCTGCGGGTCTTGTGGACGCGGTGTTTGACGCGCCGCTCGACCAAAGCGGCAAGTATCAGTATGACGTGGAAATACCGTTTTATCAATTGGTATACAGCGGAGTTGTTCCGATGTATTCTTCCGCTGTTAACATGGCTGCGGATCCGAACAAGAAAATAATGATGGCTGCAATGACCGGAACCGGGCTCGGTTTCAGTGTTATAAGCAACTTTGAGGACGAGTATATGGAAACCGGCGCCGATAAGCTCTATGCGTATCTTTACGATGCAAATTCCGATTTGATAACGGATGCCTTGAAGGAATATTCGAGGCTCTACGCGGCAATCGGAAATTCAAGAATAAAACGGTACGATATTCTTGAAAACAGCATTTCGAGAACGGTTTTTGAAAACGGAGTTACAGTTTACGCAAATAATTCGTTTTTGGAATCCGATTCGCCGATAGGAAAACTAAAAGGTTACGAATTCAGAATGGGCGGTGAAAAATCATGAGATTAAAAAAGAATACCAGTATGGAATCTCTCAAGCAACGGTACGGTTATTCTTTCGTGTTTCATTGGGTAATAGGTCTTGTCGTTTTTTTCTTCGGACCCGTGCTTTATTCGATAAGATACGCTTTCAGTGATATAACGGTTACTGCCAGCGGCTTTAAGCTTGATTTTGTGGGAATAAGGAACTTTAAGGAATCTCTGTTTGAAAACCCTACGTATCTTGATCAAATAAGAGATTCTATCGGTACTATGTTTTATACGCTTCCTATGGTGCTGGCTCTTAGTTTGATACTTGCGGTGCTTCTGAATCAAAAATTCTGCGGACGCACTGTTATGCGTATATTTTTCTTTCTGCCCGTTATAATTGAATCCTCGGTCATTTTGCGATTGATGTCGGATTCGTCGATTAACGCGTCAATATTCAACTTGAGCACCGAGGGAACGGGAATTGTGGATTATAATACCGTAATCTCAAATCTCAGGTTACCCCCGCAGCTTTCGAGTTTTTTGACATTTTTCCTGAGTAATGCTGTCAGTCTTACCTGGAGCTGCGGCGTGCAGATTATCCTCTTCCTTGCGGGGCTTCAAAGTATACCGGATTCACTTTACGAGGTTTCAAAAATCGAGGGCGCAAATAAATGGGAAGAGTTCTGTCAAATAACCGTTCCGATGCTCAGACACGTTTTATCTCTCGTTATTATTTACACTATGATTTCAAGATTTACGGCGTCAAACAACCCGATAATGGCAACAGCTATTGAGCTTATGCGAGCGATGGATTACAGTACCGCTTCCGCAATGCTGTGGTTCTATTTTGTAATAGTGCTTGCGGTTGTTGGAATCGTACTGCTTTTCTATAACAGATACTGCATAAAGCGTTGGGAATAAGCGCAAGGCAAAAAGGAGAATGAAAACATGAATAAACCGCGTTATTTAACATCTGACAGTGTATTTCAAAGGGTGCTCTCAACTGTATGCGCCCTGTGTGTCATTATCTCTGTTTTGGTATTTGCGCCTATTAAAACAAGCGCAGATGAAACGGGAAAGATGTTTGTCATACATTCTACAGAGAAAAATGGTGAAAATTTCAGTTACGCAAACGTATTTATTCCTTTGAATTTCAGGAGTGCCGGTGGAAAGACACTTTCCGGCGATACTTATTTTAAGCTTACTTTCAAAGCCAAACTTTACAGTACCGGTAAGCCGATAGTCGGAGTTATTCGTTCGGATTATGATAAAGACGGCGCTTATTCCGAGGCGTATAATGTGTACAACAACACGGAGAGCGACCCTCACGCCGACAAAAACCTCACTTGTTCTTACGATCCTTCAACCTACACTTATACGTATATTATAAAAATGTGTATAAGCTCACATTACAGCAGCTATGCCGGCGGCGTACATTCCGCAATTACGATAGGTAATATGGAGCATAACGCGGGATGGTATAAGGAAAACAGTCCGGAAGCATACTTTGCGTTCGCATATCCCGAGCTTTACGCATACGACGTTCATACTAAAAACACTTACGGCGAAAACCTTATTGCCGGAATCGACGATGAAACCGTCAATACCGGCAAGACATATTTTCATAAAAGCAACCCGTATTCCGGAAACGATAACCTACTTGCCGCTCCGACAAACAAGTGGGGTATTGATACTACATCTTCTCTTATAGAATACAAGGATATTCCCGAAGGTTTTTTTGACCCCGGCAAGCATAACTATAAAAAGGTTGAAGAGGTGCTTCCGACTGAAACCGAGCCGGGTTTCAAGGAGCATTACGTTTGCGACTGTGACGAATGCAAAGGCAGGTATTTTATAAGCTTCGGCGCGGCGGAAGTAAAGTATGACGACCTCGTTATACAGCCTAACGGTGCCGATAAGGCGATAATAATAAAACCGAATATCAGCGGTGACGAGTACCCGTCGGGCGTGTTTATACCTCTGAATTTCACAAACTCCGGCACAACTGTTTTGACCGGCAAAAAGTTTTTCCTGCTTAAATTCAAGGCAAAGATAAACGAAGGGCATACGCCTATTGTAAGCGTTGTCAGATATGATACATCCGGTGGATCTTATTCGGACAAGGAGGCAACTTATAATAATCAGGGGACCAGTTCAGATAAAAAGCTTTATGCAAAATATGACGCTGAAACCGAAACTTTTTCCGCGCTTATAAAACTTGACCTTTCAAACACAAATCCCGCAAACGGAGCGCATAGCGCAATAATTATAGGCAAAGCAGAGCACGATAATGACACGTTTTCCGAAAATGATTTCGGCGCTTCCTTCATAATTTATCAACCGGAACTTTATTATTACGACGTTATGCATAATAAGACGGATGATGTCAACCTGATTGCAAAAATCAATAATAATACACTTGACATTAAATCAAGCTATACACATAGAAAAAATCCTTATAACAGCAGTGATAATCTGTTTAAGGCGCCGGTCAATGTATGGAGCGTCGACGGTCCGGCCAGATATGTGTCTGTCTCCGATGTTCCGAAGGACTTTTTCAAAGAGGGAAAGCACAATTTTGTTTTCAATGCGGCAAAGGAGCCGACTGAAATCGAACCGGGAAATATTCAGTATTATACTTGCGATTGTGATGATTGCAAAGGCAAATTCTTTACAGATTTCGGTCTTACGAAAATTGATGACGTAAGTATTGCGCCGAACGGTCCGGAACAGATGATTACCTTTACGCCTAACAGCTTTGGCAGAAGGAATTATTCAAACGTGTTTATACCGATAGACCACAGAGTCGCGGGCGATCCTATTTTTGCCACTACTACGCATTACTATAAGCTTACCTTCAAGGCAAAGCTTCACAGAGGTATGCCTATTGTCAGCGTGGTAAGTTATGACGGAAGCAGTAAGGGTACCTATTCGGAGCCGAACGGAGTATACAATAATGATAAGTGGTCGGATGCGTTTCCGGCACTTTACTCCGAATATGATGAAAAAACCATGACGTATACCGCGCTTATCGCCGTAATGACAGGGTATTATTACAGCACGTCGGCTTCCGGCGCGCATCACGCAATACTCATTGGAAACGTTGAGCATAACGGAAACTGGTATTCAGAAAGCCATTTTGAAACATCGTTTTCATTTTGTAATCCCGAACTGTATCTTTATGACCCGGGAACTAAAACTACGGTGGGCGAAAATATTATACCCGGCCTAAACGGCAACACGCTTAATCTGGGCGGCATATATAAGCACGCCTCAAATCCCTATACGGCTTCAAATAATCTTATGGCTGCGCCGCTCGGCAAGTGGAGTGTTGACGGAAACGCGTCTTATCTGTATGCTTCCGAAATAGATGAAAGCTATTTTGACGCTTCTGTCGAAAACGAGGATAAAACGCCGCAGATGATCCTTTTTTCCGGTACCAACAATAACGAGGATCAGGACAAGAACCGCACCGGAGAAGCGCAGATGGAGCAAAAAGTCGCGCTTAAAAAGAACGTGAATTATCAGTTTTCTCTCAACGTGAAATATGCTGATACGGGTTATGAAAACGATAAACTCGGCGTAGAACTTAAATACAGAAAGAGCGGTTCGTTTGTACCGCTTCAAGCGATAAAGTCCGAATCGGAAACCGAGTATAAAGAGATTTACGATTTCACCATGCCGGGCGACGCCGACGGCAGAACGAATTTTATCGTAATATTCAATTTTTCGAGCGCACACACGTCCGGTTACGCGGCTAATTTTGAGTTGTTCAGAATTGATGACAGCGGCAACCGGATAGGTGAAAACTTGATAGTAAATGGTGATTTTTCTGCGGGAAATACGGCGTTCTGGGACAAATGGGGGCTTTGTTCCCGTTTCGAATTCAGTGAAATACCTGAAAACTTTTTCAGTAAGGTGGTCGCGGTTAAGCCAAATATGATAATCTACCGGAACCCTACGGATTATGCACAGCTCGCATATTCTCCGCATCTTAAACCGTCTACGACCTATGAGCTTAAATATCGCGAGCTTCATACCCATTATGAGAAGGATAAACCCTCGCACGTAGCGATGTGGGAATTTTATTATAACGATAATGGTCGGGTTGAAAACTCAAGCAACAGCGGCGACAGGAAAAAGCGTACCGAAGGTGAGTACACGTACGAAACCTTTACGACCAAGAGCAATATCTACACGGGCGGTAACAACAATATTATTCTTCGCCTGTATATGAGAGCGGGTAACGCGGGATACTGGGGACCTGTCGAGCTTTACGAGGTTGATGCAAAAGGTGAGAAAATAAGCAACAACCTTATTCTGAACGGTGATTTTACATGTGGTTATAAGTGTTGGGAGCAGACAGGAGATCTTGTCAGCAGAACGGCTGAAATACCTGATGGCTTTTTCAGTAAATGGAAAGCGCCGACTGAAATGATTTATTCCAACGGTACTGAGAGCAATCAGACATACGGTCAGAGCATCGCGCTGAATGTTGCTGAAAAGTACTATTTTTCGGGTTATTACGTCAATATGAATTCTGTTGGCGTTAATCCGCAGATTCAGTATCTGTCTATTGACGGTACATATAAGGACGTAACGCTTGAAGTGTATTATGACAGCGCCAGGTATTTTTTTGAAACCGCATTTGAAATACCCGGTGACGCGTTACTGCGAAACGGTGTGGCGGACGTCCGTGTTCAGATAAACAACTATAACAAGGGTAAGGGTTATTTTGCCGAAATTATGTTGTGTGAGGACGGTAAATACATTAATCTTCTGTCCGCCCCGGCTGCATCTTCGGATGCCAACTACAAAAAAATGGCATATAATCCGAATAAATTTGTGTTCTACTATGACGATACAATGTTTGAGAGCGATGGCGACTGGTCCGGAGAATGGGAAAACAGTAAATACAATATAAAGACGGGTAGAGTGACCGGAATGGTAGCCGACGAGTTCGGCATGGGTATATCAGGATTAAAAATGCGCCTGGAACCGGGGAATATAACGGTTACGACCAATGAAAACGGTGCATATTCCTTTGACGGTATCAGACCCGGCGTATATAATTTGTACTTGATGGAGCAGGGCGGCAGAAAGCTCTTCTGCTTAAACGTTACGGTGCAGAAGGGAATATGGTCGATGATTCCGAGGATTACTTATTCCAAGGCGCAAGCCGAAATTGATGTTGACAGTAATGACGGCGCTGATTCATACGATGACGGCGAATACGGCATACTTCGCGGATTCTATTACAATCGTGAAGGCATGCCCATCAGAAGCGCTTCAATTCGTTTGCGTGGAATAGGACGTTCAATAACAGACGAAAACGGAATGTTTGTGTTTGACAGAGTCCCGCCCGGGACCTATGACCTCTACGCCGTTTCGAAAGACGGTACCGAGTATGTGTTCAGGAAAGTGAAGATCGAGGCAAACAGAGGCATTCAGGTCAAGATAAAGGATCCGCCGATAGAAGAAAACACCCTTGGCTTGCTATGGATAATTGTCATAATAGGCGGAGCGGCAGTGGTCTTGGCCGGCTTGGCTTTTGTGATAATTCTTATAATAAAAAAACGTAAAAAGCAAAACAACCGCGTCGTTTTGACAAGTCCGTAAAATGTTTATGATTTGGGAGCAAGACAAGTGAATGATAAAATAAAAGAGTTTTTAGATGAAAACATTGAGAAAACAGTGAAATACTCACCGGAAGGCAAGGGAAACCTTATCGGGTTACCGTACCCGTATACAGTACCCTGTGTTACCGAATCTTTTCAGGAACTTTACTATTGGGATACGTATTTTACAAACGTCGGTCTGTTGTTGCTTGGGAAAACGAAATATGTAAAGAATAATATTGAAGACATTTTTTTTCTTGTGGAGAAGTATGGATTTATGCCCAATGGCAGTAGGACATACTATCTGAATCGGTCTCAACCGCCGTTCTTATCTCAAATGGTAAGAGATTTATTCGATGTGACTGAGGATAAAAAATGGCTGCTTCGGGCATACGGTGTTTTGGAAATCGAGTATGATTTTTGGCAGACCAAAAGGATGACGCCATTAGGTCTTAACGGTTATACCGGGTATGAGATTTGGAAAGATTTATTTGACCATAATCTTGCGTATTTCTCAAGAAGAACCGGATATAAGCCCGATTGTGAAGTAAATGACGAGCATAAAAAGAAGATTTATCTTGCTACGGTGTCGGTATGCGAAAGCGGCTGGGATTGTAACTCACGCGTAAAATCAGAAGGTCACGATTATTGCATGATAGACCTTAATTCTCTGCTTTACGCAATGGAAAGCAATATGCTTTATTTTTCTTCTGTTTTGGAACTTGGCAAAGAAAACGTCTGGGAACAGCGGCTGCGGGAACGAAGAAGAAAAATGCAGTTGCTTTGGAATGACGGCAGGAAGCTGTTTATGGATTATAATTTTAAGACCGGCCGATTTTCCGATTATGCCACCGTGGCAAGCTTCTATCCGATGTATGCGAATATTGCAACTGATAAGCAGGCGCAGGATACTGTTAAACTTTTTGATTTACTCAATCTTGATTTTGGCATAAGCGCGGGCGAACCGAATTCAGATTGGAAATGCCAGTGGGATTATCCGAACGTATGGGCGCCTTTGCAGTTCATTATTTATAAGGCGCTTATTAATTACGGTTATGCCGATATGGCGAAAACCGTCGCCGAAAAGTATGTGCATTTAGTCGAAAATAATTTTGAAAAGACCGGGAATCTCTGGGAAAAATATGACGGTAATACCGGTGAAAAAGCATGTTTTGAATATAGCGCGCTGCCAATGGTCGGATGGACGGCGGGAGTGTATATTTTCTTTAATAAAGAGTTGGGAATTTTGTAATTACAGAAGAGGTGCCTGATATGAAACTGGCTACAACAACAGGTGATTTCTTTAAGTACGGTTTTGACGTTGAAGAGAGTATTGCCGCTATACTTGAAGCGGGATTCAAGTACATCGATTACAGCTTTACTTTTGATTACAATAACCGTACCGGTATGTTCGGCAACAGTTGGGAAGCATATTCCGAAAAGTTGCTAAAACTGGCACAGGATAAAGGTTTCAAGTTTGTCCAGGCGCATTCGCCAACCGGCAAAGTTTTTGCCGGCGGCGAGCAGTTTGTTGATAATACAAAAAGAAGTATTAAAGCGGCGGCGGCGCTTGGGATACCTAATATAGTCGTCCATTCCGGATATTTGAAGGGCCTCTCGAAGAAAGAAACTTTTGAACGGAACAAAGAATTCTACGAGGAACTGCTTCCCGTTGCCGAATCGTGTAATATAAACGTGCTTACCGAAAATTTTGATAAGATGTGTGATCCTGATACTTATTGGATAGATAACGCACAGGATCTGAAAGAGTTGATCGATTATATAAATCATCCGCTTTTAAAGGCGTGTTGGGATACAGGACACGGCAATTTGCAGAAGTTGCCTCAGCACGAGGCGCTGAAACTGCTTGGCAATAGGGTGGCGGCGGTTCATATTCAGGATAATGCCGGCGATTATGATGACCACATACTGCCGTTTTGCGGTACGCTGAGTATGGATTCCGTTATGCTCGGGCTTAAAGAAATAGGATTTGACGGTTATTTTACCTTTGAAGCGGATAATACGCCGTACCTGTCGTGGCGTAAGCCGGAAAGGGAATATGACGGCAAATGTTTTAAGCTTCCGGTAGATTTCCGTAAGAGATTTGAAAAAATAATGTACGATATGGGCAAATATGTTCTCACGCAGTACGGCTGTTTTGAAGAGTGAGATTTTTCGTATGGCAAGGAGAAAGCAATGAATAAATCTATGAATCTTGAAACCTTCGGCGTTATGATCGACTGCTCCCGAAATGCTGTTATGAAACCGCAGACTGTAATGAAGTATATGGATCTGATAGCAGATTTTGGATATAATTGCATTATGCTTTATATGGAAGATACATATACCGTTGTTAATCAACCCTATTTCGGTCACGGTAGAGGGCGCTATACTGCGGAAGAGTTAAAAAGCATGGATGATTACGCTGCGTCAAAGGGAATTGAGCTTGTACCGTGTATTCAAACGCTGGCGCACCTTAACGCTATTTTTCATTGGGATGTGTATAAGCGTATACGTGACTGCGGCGATATATTGCTTTGTGACGATGAAAACACATATAAGCTTATAGACGATATGTTTGCGTCGCTGTCAAATTGCCTTACCACGAAAACCGTTAATATCGGAATGGATGAGGCGCATATGTTAGGACGCGGCAGATACTTTGACAGGCATGGCGCACAGGACAGATTTGATATACTGTTAAAACATCTGAATAAAGTTTCCGAAATCGCAAAAAAGTATGACTTTAAACTGCTGATGTGGGGGGATATGTTTTTTCGCCTGCTTGGCAACGGCTATTATGACGGTGAAAACAACGTTCCGGAAAAAGTCAGGAAAATGATTCCGGATAACGTGGAGCTTGTATATTGGGACTATTATTCAAAAAACAAAGCGGATTATGATAAAAGGATAAAGGAACATTTATCAATCAAGGAAAATATTTGGTTCGCGGGCGGACTTTGGACATGGTCCGGCTTTGCTCCGCATAATAGATTCAGTCTTGCAACCACAAAGGCGGCGTTCGATTCCTGTCGCGAACAAGGCGTTAAGCGTGTTTTTTTAACGATGTGGGGTGATAATGGCGCGGAATGTTCAAAGTTTTCTGTATTGCCCTCACTTTTTTATGCGAGCGAACTTGTAAAGGGAAATGACGATTTTGAAAGTGTAAAAAAGAAATTTTTTGATAAATTCGGCATCGGCTTTGATGAGTTTATGCTTCTTGATTTACCACTCGTGCCAAACGGCAGCGATAGCATTATTAACAGTGATAAATACCTGCTTTATAATGATTGCTTTGTGGGTTTGTTTGATAGCGTGGTATCAAAAGATGACGGTGCAAACTTCGGTAAAATGGCGGAAACACTCGAAGCGGTGACCGAAAACGAATATTCGTATCTTTTCCGCACAGCCGCCGCGCTTTGTCGGCTTCTTGAAAAAAAGGCGGATATTGGTGTAAAGACGCGCGCAGCGTATGAGGGTGGCGACGCCGTGCGGCTGGAAGAGTTAATCGGCGAATACGATACGGTAATTTCTCTTGCCGAGGAATTCTATAATTCGTTTGAAAAACAGTGGATGACAGAAAACAAACCACATGGGTTTGATGTTCAGGATATACGCATAGGCGGACTTATAATGCGGCTTAAACATTGTAAGAAACGACTTACCCGGTATGTGAGCGGCGAGATAGCGCGAATAGAAGAACTGGAAGAGAAACCGCTGAATATAAAAAACGGCACGCATCTCGAATATAACGACTGGGCTAATACGGCAACCGCCAATATTCTTTGACGATGTAATTCTTGCCTTTGGGGTGATGAAATGAAAATAGATAAAATCGATGAAAACTTTATCGTTAATACCAATATTTCCGAACCGGATATGGTTTGGTACGATGCACGCCAATTTCCGTTTGAAATATACGGTGTTATATATGATAAAGAGGAAGAAAAGTTTTTAAGAATGCCAAAGGATATCGCCGAAAAGGTTTCAAAAGAAGTGGCGGAGCTTAATACAAATACGTCGGGCGGAAGAGTACGTTTTAAGACTGATTCGTCCTATATTGCTATCAGTGCGGTGATGAATGCTTGCTGGCCTATGCCGCATATGCCGGTCACGGGTATGGCGGGCTTTGATATTTATAGAAATGATGGAGCAAGAGATGTCTATTTCAGGTCGTTTGTTCCTTCTGTAAACTTCAAGGAGGGTTATTCTTCGGGCATTAAAACGCTAAGCGATTTTACAGACTATACTATAAACTTTCCTCTCTATCACGATGTTAAGCGGCTATACATAGGCATTAAAAAGGACGCGGCACTCGAACCGCCAACAGGCTATCGCCATAAAAGACCGATTGTTTATTACGGTAATTCAATAACTCAGGGTGGATGCGCTTCAAGACCCGGTAACAGTTATCCCGGCTTACTGTCTCGGCGGCTTTCCACTGATTTTATAAACCTCGGCTTTTCCGGCTCCGGCAAGGGTGAGATCAAAATGGCGGAATATATTGCCGGACTTGATATGAGCGTTCTTGTTATGGACTATGACGCCAACGCACCGACAGTTGAGCATTTAAGGAAAACACATTATCCGTTTTATAAAACTATCCGCGATAAGAATCCTGATCTTCCTATAATACTTATCAGTCACACCTCTGCTATATATGGCGCGTATTATTACAAATCTGCTGTATCTGAGAAATGGGGCGATTTCGCATCGAGAAAGGCGGTTATTAAGGAAACGTATGATCGCGCGGTGTCGGGTGGAGATAAAAACATTTTTTTCATTGACGGTTCCGATATTTTTAGCGGTGAAGAATGGGACGCCGCCACGGTAGATGGTACTCATCCAAACGATTTCGGCTTTTTCAGGTTTGCAATACACCTTGAAAAATATTTAAAGCCTTTAGTTCGATGATTGAATATTCAAACTGTTTTCTCAATTTGGGCGGAATCAGAATCATTTTTTTACTTGTATTGAGATAAAAATTGCCGCACACTCATGCCGGTATTGTTCTTGAAAAACTGTGTGAAATAGGAAACGGAGGAAAAATCAAACAGGTCGGAGCCGAATGCTTCGTTCGTTTTAAGTCGCTGGGCGGCGGATGTGAATTCCGTGGCTTTATTTGCAAAAAATCGATAAAATATATTACGGAGAAAACAAAAATGTCTGACTGCCCGGAACTTATAATACTCGGCCAAACTCAATTCTGCACAGGCGATGCTTTGTGGAATGAGTGATGCGCTGAGCGTTGTTCAATGAGAAGGAGGCTATGTCCTCCTTTACATAGGGAACGCTTCTCCTTTTAGAAATCCAAGAAAAAGCCAGCCTGCAAGCGAAATGCTTACTGACTGGCTTTTTGGCGGAGAGGATGGAATTCGAACCCATGTGCGATTTCTCGCAAACTGTTTTCGAATCAGCCCCGTTATGACCACTTCGATAACCCTCCGTGTGTATTTCGACCATCAAAAACCTCAAAACAGACCTTGCAAAATGAGGAGAAAAGATGGAGAGAAAACGAGTATTAAGTTGTAATCGAACCCACGAAAACCCTTGTAAATAAAGGCTTTGCGGGGTGTATGCTTCCGAAGTGTATCAAAGATTTCGAGTTTCTTATTGCGTATGACCTTAACGGATTACATACATCTTTTTGAAACTGTCCGAATCATGTAAACACCGATGAAATCAAGAAAATCTTCAAATTCGTTTCTCATTTTCAAGACCATATTTTCATCAGCTCGAATCAACGCAAAAAGCCAAAAATGAGGAGAAAATGAGGAGAAAAATGACATTTGAAGAGAAAAGAAAGAGAAAAAGGACTTCTGTTGTTGACCGCTAAATTGAAGATCAAAAAAGGCGACGAGTTACCAAGCAACTCGCCGTCTTTTGTTATAACATTTTTTCTATCGCCTCACCTATATCCCCGTCGATACAGATCGAGCGGTCGGCGATTTCTTCAAGCGTAACCGCCTGCCCTTGATTGATACAGGCGTAAGTCGCTTTTGGATTTTGCGCCGCCATATTCCAGAATGGAATTTTTATGATGATGGGTGTATTGTAGCCGACGCCGAGTTCAAGGAAGAGCACCTTTCCTTTGCGGGTGCGAAGGAAGTTTTCATACCTTTCCGCCGCCTCGTGCCAGCCGTCGTCCTCGACGAAGGAATCGTCCGAGCGCAGGTTCATCGTGACCTTGCCGCCGTAAACCGGACAGCGAGGGATCAGTTCGGTCGGGATCGTCATCTTGATATTATTGTCTTCCGGCACCGTAAAAAAGCCGTTTTCGTCGCGCACGAATCCCTGCGCCGCCATCGCTTTGGTAATCCATTCCTCATTGTCAAAGGTCTTTTTGATCTTAGGATCGACGCTCTGGAACAAACCGTAATCGCCCTGAGTGTAGAACAGGCGCTTTTTATCAAAGCCCGCGCGCTGGAATCGGTGATCGACGTTAGTCGTAAGGGCGAAATAATCCTTGTCCTTCACGAGCGAGAGCAGGTTTTCATACACGGGCTTCGGCGAGTCGATATAGCGGTTGAAATAAATGTGCCGCGCCCACCACGCCCAGAGGGTTTCCTCATCCGGGAACGGATAAAACCCGCCCGAATACATATCGGTAATGCCGTATTTCTCTTTGAAATCAAAGAAATACTTTTCAAACCGCTCGCCGCTGTAGGTCAGTCCCGCCGACGTGGAAAGTCCGGCGCCCGCGCCGATGACGACCGCGTCGCATTCGGCGAGCGCCTTTTTGAGTTTCTTTATATTATCCGAGTAATTCCCGGTAGATTGTGTAATCTTCGTTCTTGAAAACATTGAATATCACCTCGATTTTGCTGTGGGTATTTGCTTTGTAATCGCGTACCGTTTGGACGGCGATCTCCGCCGCGCGTTTTTGCGGAAAGCCGAACACACCTGTCGAGATACAGCAGAAGGCGATACTGCCGAGCCCGTTTTCGTCCGCGAGCGCGAGGCAGGATTTGTAGCACGACGCGAGCAGTTCTTCGTGCCTTGCCGTCAGGCGTCCGTTTACGATCGGTCCGACGGTGTGAATGACGTGTTTGCACGGCAGATCATACGCCGGCGTGATCTTCGCCTGACCGGTCGGTTCCTCGTGTCCCTGCTTATGCATGATCTCGGCGCACTTATTGCGAAGCCGCAAACCCGCGTAGGTATGGATGCAGTTGTCGATACAGTAGTGAAGCGGCTGAAAGCAGCCGAGCATCTGCGAGTTCGCAGCGTTTACGATCGCGTCGCATTCAAGAGTTGTGATGTCGCCCTGCCAGAGATATATGCCTTCTTCGACAGGTTTCAAATCTGCAAGGCGGGGTATGCCTTTCGCCGCCGTTTCTTCTTTCAGGTATTCGTTTTCGACCTGAACGTACTCATCCGATACCGGGGCAGGCATACGGACGTTCATCAGCGAGCGAAGCAGGTCTTTCTGTCCCTGCGTATCAGCCGGTATTCCGATATTCCGGTATCGCGGCTGCTCGGCGAGGAGCGTTTTTATCAGATACATTCTTTTATCTTCGTGCGTCATAGTATCATCTTCTTTCCACCGCGCCTGCGGGACAAACCTCTGCGCATTTGCCGCAATGCAGACAGTGTTCCTGCTCGATCACGGCGGGGGTATTGCTGAAATCAATACAGTTCTGCGGACAGACCGAGCCGCAGGTCTCGCAACCGATACAGGCGTCCGTTATGAAATATCCTTCTTCCTTGCGCTTTGCTTCACCAAAGGTGAACGACGCTCGGTCTATCGGTTTCTTTGACAGATCAAACCA
>JAFZIW010000100.1 GCA_017554125.1 Clostridia bacterium
TTGATTCAAACGTCAGGAATTTACACGTGCTTTCGGCGGTGTAGGAGGAATTATGAAATTACACGGAATTCAAAAAATGACCCTGCTTGATTTTCCCGGCTGCGTGTCCTGCACCGTATTTCTCGGCGGTTGTGATTTCAGGTGTCCCTTCTGCCATAATTTCGAGTTGATAGACGGTACGATGAAAGCGACTATGGATGAGGATGAGCTTATCGAGTTTCTTATAAGCCGGAAAGGCTTGCTTGAAGGCGTAGCCATTACCGGTGGCGAACCGCTTATGCACAACGACCTGCTTAAACTTATAAAACGCATACGCGACACGGGATACCGCGTCAAACTCGACACCAACGGCTATCACCCGGACAGATTAAAAGAGATTCTCGATACCGGGCTTGTTGAATACGTGGCGATGGATATTAAAAACTCGCCCGAAAAATACCCGCTCACCTGCGGAGTCAAAGAGGTTGACCTCGACCTGATTTATCAAAGCATTTCGCTTCTGATGAACGGCGATACCGAATACGAGTTCCGCACCACGGTCGTAAATGAACTGCACGACGAGGAAGATTTTATTAAAATCGGCGAAATGATTAAAGGCGCCAAGCGTTATTTCCTTCAAAGGTTTACCGACCGCGATTCGGTCCCTTACGGCAACCTTACCGCGCCGAGTTTTGATAAAATGCACAAATTTGCCGAAATATCTCGTAGATTTATACCAAATACAGAGCTTCGCGGGGTTGAATAAAACAACTATATATTGTGGTTTGAAATTTTTTTTATAAAAATATTGACAAAATATTGTGTTCGTGGTAGAATACAAAATGCACGGCTGAAAGCACTTTTTCAGTAAAATTCTTAAATAAAAAAGGGGTAAATTATGTATCAGGTAGTCAAAAGAGACGGCAGCGTTACCGATTTTAACATCAGTAAGATAAGCGCCGCTATTTCAAAAGCCTTTGAAGCGCAAGGCAAACAATCTCATCCGAGCGTTATTGATTTAATTGCTCTTCACGTTACGGCTGATTTCGAGCCGAAAATCAAGGACGGTAAAATTTCCGTCGAATCAATTCAGGACAGCGTCGAAAAGGTACTTTCCGAGTCGGGCTACGCCGACGTTGCGAAAGCATACATCCTTTACCGTAAACAGCGCGAAAAAGTCCGCAATATCAACTCTACCCTATTGAACTATAAAGATATCGTTGATAACTATCTTAAAATTAACGACTGGCGCGTAAAAGAAAACGCGACCGTCACCTATTCGGTAGGCGGACTTATACTCTCAAATTCCGGCGCTATTACCGCCAACTACTGGCTCAGCGAGGTTTACGATGAGGAAATCGCCAACGCGCACAGGAACGCCGATATTCATCTTCACGATTTATCGATGCTTACCGGTTACTGCGCGGGCTGGAGTCTTAAACAGCTCATCCAGGAGGGCTTGGGCGGCGTTCCCGGCAAAATCACCTCTTCCCCCGCGAATCACCTTTCCACCCTCTGCAACCAGATGGTAAACTTCCTCGGCATTATGCAAAACGAATGGGCTGGCGCTCAGGCGTTCTCCTCGTTCGATACCTACCTTGCCCCCTTTGTAAAGGTTGATAATCTTACCCAAAAAGAAGTCAAGCAGTGCATACAGTCGTTTGTTTACGGCGTAAACACTCCGAGCCGTTGGGGTACTCAGGCACCGTTCTCGAACATTACCCTTGACTGGGTCGTTCCGAACGACCTTAAAAACCTGCCCGCGATAATCGGCGGTAAGGAAATGGATTTCACATACGGTGACTGCCAGAAAGAAATGGATATGGTAAACAAGGCGTTTATCCAGATAATGATAGAGGGCGACGCCAACGGCAGAGGCTTCCAGTATCCGATTCCGACCTATTCCATTACTCGCGATTTCGATTGGAGCGAAAGCGAAAATAACAAGCTCCTCTTTGAAATGACCGCCAAATACGGTACGCCCTATTTTTCAAATTATATCAATTCCGATATGGAGCCGAGCGACGTGCGCTCGATGTGCTGTCGGCTTCGTCTCGATCTACGCGAGCTTCGCAAGAAATCAGGCGGTTTCTTCGGCTCGGGCGAATCTACCGGCTCTATCGGCGTTGTTACCATTAACCTGCCCCGTATCGCCTATCAGGCGACGGATGAAAAAGATTTCTACGCCCGTCTCGATAAACTTATGGATATCTCGGCGAGAAGCCTTAAAACCAAGCGTACCGTTATTACCACGCTTCTCGACCAGGGTCTTTATCCTTATACTAAGCGCTATCTCGGCACCTTTGCAAACCATTTCTCGACTATCGGTCTTATCGGTATGAACGAAGTCGGTCTTAACGCCAAATGGCTCGGTGCCGACCTTACCGACCCGCGCGTTCAGCGTTTTGCGCGCGACGTTCTTAACCATATGCGCGAGCGCCTCTCCGATTATCAAGAGGAATACGGCGACCTGTATAACCTTGAAGCGACCCCGGCGGAATCCACCACCTACCGCTTCGCAAAGCATGACAGAGAAGATTTCCCGGATATCAAGACCGCCAACATGAACGGCACACCCTATTATACCAACTCGTCTCACCTGCCCGTAGGTTACACCGAGGATATTTTCTCGGCTCTTGACATTCAGGACGATTTACAGACGCTTTATACCTCGGGTACGGTTTTCCACGCCTTCCTCGGCGAGAAACTGCCCGACTGGAAAGCGGCGGCGAATCTTGTTCGCAAGATAGCGGAAAACTACAAGCTTCCCTATTATACAATGTCGCCCACCTACTCGGTATGTAAGGACCACGGATATCTGACCGGCGAGCAATTCACCTGCCCGATATGCGGTCAGAAAACCGAAGTCAACAGCCGTATCACCGGATATTACCGTCCGATACAGAACTGGAACGACGGCAAGGCGCAGGAGTATAAAGACCGTAAGGTTTATAACATCGGTCATTCTCATCTGACCCATACCGGTCCGAATCCCGCCCCGGTGGACGACGCCCCGTGTGCCTGCGAAGCACATACCGAACCGGCGGCTCCGGCAGCGGCGGACACAGCCGATAACATCCTTTTCAAAACGGCTACCTGCCCGAACTGCAAAGCGGCGGCGGCTCTGCTTGATAAAGCGGGTATAAAGTACACGGCGCTCAACGCCGACGAGCAACCCGAGCTCGTTGCGAAATACGGTATAAAGCAGGCGCCCACGCTCATAATCCACACCGACGGCGGATTTGAAAAATACCGCGGCGTTTCGGATATTAAGGGCTATATAATGAGCAAATAAAAAACCGAGGGCAGAAACTTAAATACGGTTTCTGCCCTTATTAAGTAAGGTGAAAAATATGGTAGATATAATCATTATAGGCGGCGGTCCCGCCGGAATGACCGCGGCGCTGTATGCGAGGCGAAACGGCAAAACCGCTCTGGTAATTGAAAAAACCGGCTTCGGCGGACAGATAACCCATTCGCCCAAGGTCGAAAACTTTCCCGGCACGGTTACCATAAGCGGCACCGAGCTTGCGGACAGTATGATGTCACAGATACTCGAACAGGGCGCTGATGTCGAATTTGAAACCGTCTCTTCGGTTGAAGACAACGGCAACATAAAGGTCGTAAAAACCGAGGAGGGCGGCGTTTATGAGTGTTATGCCGTTATTATCGCAACCGGCGTCAAGCACCGCCTTTTAGGACTCCCGGGTGAAAAAGAGCTTATCGGCGAAGGTATATCCTTCTGCGCCGTTTGCGACGGCGATTTTTACACCGGCAAAAACGTACTTATGGCGGGCGGCGGCAATTCCGCGCTTCAAGAAGCGATACTGCTTTCGGATAAATGCAAAAGCGTTACAATGCTCCAGGACCTCGACTTCTTCACAGGTGAAGAAAGTCTACAAAAACTGCTTTTCTCCCGCGATAACGTATCTTCGTATACCGGCGTTAAAATAACGAAACTCATCACAGAAAACGGCGAATTCAAGGGCGTAGAAATACTGCTCGGCGCGACCGGCGAAACCAAACAGCTTTTTGCCGACGGGCTTTTCGTCGCTATCGGTCTTATACCGGAGAATGAGCCGTTCAAGAACCTTGCCGACCTTAATTCCTACGGCTACTTTGATTCGGACGAAGCCTGTACCACCAAAACCAAAGGCATATTCGTCGCCGGCGACTGCCGCAGTAAAGCGGTTCGTCAGGTCACAACCGCCGCTGCTGACGGCACAATAGCCGCTCTCGCCGCTTGTAGATATGTAAACGAAATCAAAGGTTAAAAAAGCATGAAGGAAAACTACCAACTAATAATGGACTCGGTTATTGGCGATATTAAGAAAAGCGGCAAAAAACCGGCGCTTCTTTTGCAGTGTTGCTGCGCCCCGTGTTCAAGCGCGGTGCTTGAAAGACTGAAAGATAGTTTTGAGCTTAAACTTTATTACTATAATCCTAACATATATCCCGCCGCCGAATACGAAAAGCGACTTTCGCAGTTTGATAAGCTTCTCGCCTGTTCCGATATCGCGGGTGGCGCCGAAATGATACCTTCGGTTTACGAGCCGGATAAATTCGACGAGGCGGTAAAAGGGCTTGAAAACGAAAAAGAGGGCGGCGCGCGGTGTGAAAAATGTTTTATACTCCGCCTTTTTGAGACGGCGAGAAAAGCAAAAGAAATCGGCGCCGATTACTTTTGCACCACGCTGACAGTCAGCCCGCATAAAAACGCCGAGCTGTTAAACCGTATAGGCTTGCAGGCACAAGAGAAATACGGCGTAAAATTCTTGGTTTCTGACTTTAAGAAAAAAGAGGGCTATAAACGCTCCACCGAGCTTTCAAGCGAGCTTGGCTTATACCGACAAAACCACTGCGGATGTAAATACTCAATATGGGCAGATAAAAAGCAAGAGGACTGATTCAGTCCTCTTGCTTTTATTTATCATCTTCCGTTTCCGCTTGCGGCAATACCTCGACTGCCACTTTAAGCACCCTGAAATCTTCAACGTCCGTGACCGTAAAGCGAAGTCCGAGATAGTAGAAGGTATTTCCCTTTTCGACCTCACCTTCAAGCATGGTAGTCACAAAGCCGCCGAGCGTGGTAATATCGCCGTCAAAATCCTCGTTTTGCTCGATATCAATATCAAACTCATCGAAGAAATCATATATTCGCATATCGCCGAGCGCCTCGTAATGTGTATCGTCAATACAAACGAATTCCGGCTCAATATCGTCTGTTTCATCAAATATCTCGCCGACGAGCTGTTCAAGGATATCCTCCATGGTAATAATACCAAGCGTGCCGCCGTACTCATCGAGAACTACCGCCAAATGGCATTTGCATTCTTTCATTTTTTCAAGCACGTCGGGTATCGGCATTGTCTTATGCACGAAAACCGGTTCAAGCATTATTTTTCTGATGCTTATCGTACTATTATCCGCCATTGCCTTTAAGGCGTGGTTGATATAAAGAACACCTATTATATTATCGGGCGTATCCTCATACACAGGCAGGCGCGAATAGGTGGTTTCGAGTATCTTTTTTACGTTCACGTCATACGGGTCGCGTATATCGAGCGCCTCCATATCGACGCGCGGCGTAATTATCTGATAAGCGAGGACTTCATCGAAATCAAGCGCGTTTTGAAGCAGGTCGACTTCATCCTCATCCAGTACGCCCTCGTCGCCGACTATATCGATGATGTTTTCAAGGTCGTCCTCCGATACCGCCTCGGTATCGTCCGCCTTATCCTGCCACAGCTTTGATACAAGCTCGATAAACTTAATAACAACAAATAAAAACGGTTTAAGAATCAACGTAATAACGTAAACCGGAACGGCGGATATCATGCAGAATTTTTCGCTGAAACGCTTGGCTAAACTCTTAGGTATTATTTCGCCGAAGGTCAGCACCAAAACGGTCATAATAAGGGTCGATACAAACGCGTACCCCTGCCCTAAAAGCGAAATGATTATAACCGCCGCAATAGCCGCGGAAAAATTGTTTACAAGACCGTTGCCGACGAGTATCGCGGCGAGCGAATCGTCAAATTTACTCTTGATTTTAAGCGCGGTACGCGTACAAAGCGTACTCTTTGTTTCGTCAAGCGTTTTAAGCCGCAGCGTTCCAACCGAGGCAAACGCCATTTCACTCGCCGAAAAGAAAGCGGAAAACGCCAGAAGCACGGCGATTTCAATATACAGAACAAAATCACTCACAGGGCGTCACCCCCGGTCTCTTCCTCATCGTATATCTCACCGACGAGTTCTTCGAGAATATCCTCAATCGTTATAACGCCGAGCAACGACTGTCCGCGCTTTACAATAGCGAGATTTCTGCGGTGGTTACTAAGGTCGGTAAGCAAATCGTCAATATTAACGTCGGGCTTGACATAATACGGATAATCCATTACCGAGGCGAGTATTACACGGTTATTCTTAATATACGCGCGCAAAAATTTCCTTATTTGCAGAATTCCTCTGACCTCGCCGTCGCGCGACATCACCGGTATTCTCGAATGCGACGTGGTTTTGATAATTTCGGGTATATCGGATATCTTGGTACCCGCTTCAATTTTCACCACATCCGACCACGGAACCATTATTTCTTTCGCCGTTTTATCGGAAAACTTGAGCGCGGACTTTACAAGCTCACCCGTATCCTTATCAAAATCATCCTCTTCGGAAATGTTTTCAACTATTGTCTGAAGTTCGTCCTCGGTCATGGTGACCTCCGGCTTTATGTGCTTGCCGAACGGAGCCGATACCGTTTTTGAAATAAAAGCGAAAAACAGCGACAGCGGCTTAAACACCTTCATCAAAAACATAAGTGACGGAGCCGCCCATTTTGAAAACGACTCGTTACAGTATCTCGCGTAGCATTTAGGCAGCATTTCACCGAAGAAAAACAAAAGAACTGTTGTAACTATCGTTGCAACAGAGGCGGCGCGCGCGTCGCTCATTGAGTTCAATGCGCGCCTGACAATAACTACCGCCGCGGTGGTACAGGCGATATTTACTATATTGTTGCCTATAAGAAGTGTCGAAAGCGCTTCATCAAAATTGTCGAGCAGATAAAGCACCCTTTGGGCGCGGCGGTCGCCGTTATCCGAATAACTCATTATATGAATGCGGTTGACGCTTGAAAGCGCCGTCTCCGCACCGGCGAAATATCCGCAAAGCACGATCATTAAAAAATAGAAAATCAGAAGCGCGATACTACTCCCGGGGTCATCCATAAGGAAAATCAACTCCTATATAAAAATATCATAAGTATTCTATCATCTAAATTATAATATTGCAACAGAATTTTGCAATAATAACCTTTGAGGTGACTTTATGATACCCGTAATAATCAGAACTTTCATACTCTATATAACGGTAATTGTGGCAATAAGGCTTATGGGAAAACGGCAGATAGGAGATATGCAGCCGAGCGAACTCGTGATAACGCTGTTGATTTCGGAAATAGCCGCCATACCATTGCAGGATAAAGACCAACCGCTGATAAACGGAATCATGGCGGTTTTAATGCTGGTGATTCTCGAAATCGGCGTATCGGCGCTTACCGTCAAGTGCTTTGCCGCGAGAAAGCTTTTAAGCGGCAAATCGGTGGTTATCATTAAAAACGGCACGGTGGACACGCAGGCAATGCGCGACGTTCGTATGACGGTGCTTGACCTTATAGAGCTTTTGCGCGGTCAAAACGTTTTTAATATTGAGGACGTAAACTTCGCGGTTCTGGAAGCAAACGGCAATTTAAGCGTACTGCTTAAAGGCGACAAGCAAACCCCCACCGCCGAAGACCTGAAAATAAAGAACAAGCCGGATTCCCTGCCGCTCCCCGTGATAAGCGACGGCAAAATCATAGCCGAATCGCTCGACGCTCTTTCAGTAAACAAAAGAAAGGTTAAAGATATAGTATCGGCAAAGCGGCTCAATATGAAAGATATATTGTTGATGACGCTTGACCGCGACGGAAAATACAGTATTACGGTTAAGGAGGGCGGCGTTTGATGAAAAGGCTGATACCGGCGTCAATAATATTCGCAATAATAATCACCGTTTGTATCATAGGCAACACCGCGGTTGTACGCGGAGTAAA
>JAFZIW010000101.1 GCA_017554125.1 Clostridia bacterium
AATCAAGATGCCGAAATGTAATTCAATACATTGTATGGCATCCTGACCTTTTTAGTTACTAAATGAGTTTTGCGAGTGTCTCTTTGCGGTTGAGCATCGGGTCTTCAATTACCTTTTCGAGCAGTTCTGAAAGCTTTTTTCCTATTTCCTCGCCGCGGTAGCCCTTTTTCGCTATATCCTCGCCGCCGATTTTAAGGTGGCTTATCTTATACGGCTCGCCGGTTTCGAGTATCCTTTTCGCGGTATCGGCGGCGCCGCGGGTATCCTCGCCAAACAGTATGTTTTTAAGACAAAGTAAATCGAAAACGTCGTTTTCAAGCAGCCTTAAAAGCCTTTTTATATCGGCGGGCGTTTTATTTTCCATCAAAAGCGCGGCCTGAGTATTCTTACAGTAATTCTTAAACCCGTTGGAGCATTTTAAGTCCTGTGCCGCGACCTGCGCGTCTTCGCAAGTAAGAAGCAGTAAGGTGAAAAATCTGAGTTCCTTTTTTTGCGGCAGCAGTGATATTTTCGCCGTCAGCGCGTTTTCGCGCATAGGCAGGGCGCCGGTTTTAATCAGCGGTAAAATCGCCTCGGGTTTTTGCCCGCAGGCAAGCTTTATCAGTTCTTCTCTTATGCGCTCGCGGCTGACGTTTTTAAGCAGATTTGCGTTCTCCTTCGCCGCGGCGAGCGTAGACTTTTCAATGTCGAATCCAAGCGCCGAGGCAAAGCGGAAAAGCCTGAGTATTCTCAGGGCGTCCTCCTTAAAACGGGCGTCGGGGTCGCCTACGGCGCGCAAAATTCCGGCGTTCAGGTCGTCAAGCCCGCCAAAGCAGTCTGTAAGCCCGTCTTTTTCGTTATAACACATGGCGTTTACCGTAAAATCGCGGCGGGCGAGGTCGTCTTTAACGTCGCCTACGAAGCGGACGTCTTCGGGGTGGCGTGAATCCTTATATTCGCCGTCGGTGCGGAAGGTCGTCACCTCGAAAGGCGTCTTATTTATAATCACGGTTATTGTTCCGTGCGCGGCGCCGGTCGCGGCGGTGTTCTCGAAAAGGGCGGTGATTTCATCGGGTGTCGCGCTTGTGCATATATCGTAATCGTCAGGCGTTACGCCGAGCAGAGTATCGCGGACGCAACCGCCCACGACGTACGCTTTATAGCCTGAATTTTCAAGAGTTTCAATTATTTTCCGCACGTTTTCGGGCAGGTAAAAGGTCATTTTTTCCACCTCGGTTAAAAAAAGGTTTATTTTTCACAGAAAATGAAGTATAATATTTAAGAATATGAATTTTTATTTCGGGGAACGGTTATGAAACAGTTATCAAAAGACGATATAACTATCAAAAACGCCCGCCGTATTCATCTTATCGGTATCGGCGGAAGCGGTATGTGTCCCATCGCCGAACTGCTCTTATCAAAAGGGTATACCGTGTCGGGCTCGGACAGGGTGGAGAGCGATAACACCAAGCGCCTCAAATCGCTTGGCGCGACCGTCTTTATCGGTCAGCGCGAGGAGAATATCGATGGTGCCGATATCGTATGCTATTCCGCCGCGGTACACGGCGATAATCCGGAACTTGCCGCCGCGCGTAAGCGCGAATTGCCCACGTTTGAGCGCTCAAAACTGCTCGGTGCGATAACGAGATTTTACGGCAATACCGTAGGCGTTTGCGGTACCCACGGCAAGACTACCGTTACCTCTATGATAACACAAATTCTTCTGCTTAACAAGAGGGACCCTTCCGCCGTTATCGGCGGCAGACTTCCGCTTGTAGGCAGCGCCTGCGTTTCGGGCGGCAGTGATACGCTCGTTTGCGAATCCTGCGAGTTTGTCGACAGTTTTCTTGAATTCTCGCCCGACGTTTCGGTGCTTCTCAATATCGACGACGACCACCTCGATTATTTCAAGACGATGGATAATCTTACCGCGTCTTTTACAAAGTTTTGCGCGAAGTCAAAGATTTGCTATTATAACGGCGACGATGAGCGCAGCGTTAAGGCGGTGTCGGGCATTTCCGCCACAAAAATCACTTACGGTACCGCCGAAGGCAACCTGTACCGCGCGGTAAATCTGACCGCGGGGCGTTTCGGTTTTTCGTTTGACGTCGTAAAGAAAGGCGAAACGGTAGGGCACCTCGATATGCGCGTACCGGGCAGGCATAACGTTTATAACGGGCTTGTCAGCTTTGCGGTATGCTTCGATATGGGGGTTGACGCGAAAGGAATAGCTTCGGCGCTCGAAAAATTCACCGGCGCCGCGCGGCGTTTTCAGCTTATCGGCGAAAAATCGGGCGTTACGGTGGTCGACGATTACGCCCACCACCCGACCGAGATAGCGGCGACTCTTTCGGCGGCGAAATCGCTTGACTATAAGCACGTGATAACCGTCTTTCAGCCCTATACCTATTCCCGCGTGGCATTACTCAAAGAGGGTATGATAAAGGCGCTTTCCATAGCCGATAAGGTATTTCTTACGCCTATTGTCGCTTCGCGCGAGGAGAATATTTACGGCGTAAGCTCCGAAGATATCGCGGGCGCGCTGGACGGCGGCAGGGTAATAGCCGATTATGATGAGCTCGCAAGCGAAATGGCGGCGGCAGCCGAAGACGGCGATATCATAATCACCATGGGCGCGGGCGACATTTTCAAGGTCGGCGCGAAAATTCTGGAGAAGCTCTGATGAAAACCGTAAAGCTCTACGAAAAAGATTCATATATAAGCCGTTTTGAAACGGTGGTACTGTCCTGTGAGGGCTTCGGCGAGGGATATAAAATTATGCTCGGCGAAACCGCGTTTTTCCCTGAGGGCGGCGGTCAGCCTTCCGACAGGGGCACGCTTTCGGGCGAGGCGGTATACGACGTTCAGATAGAAAACGGCGAGATATACCATTACACGAAAAAGCCTTTCGCGGTCGGCGAAAAGGTCATAGGCGAGACGGATTTCGCGCGGCGGTTTAATTTTATGCAGAATCACACCGCCGAGCATATAGTTTGCGGGCTGGTTCACGAAAAATTCGGGTTTAACAATATCGGCTTCCACCTTAACGAAACCGAAGTGACCTTCGATTTTAACGGCTTTTTCACTCCGGAACAGCTTTCGGAAATCGAAAGGGAGGCAAACCGCCGCGTATGGCGGAATTTGCCCGT
>JAFZIW010000102.1 GCA_017554125.1 Clostridia bacterium
AACGGTCACTCTTATATCACTTGCAGTGCGGTAGACGGCAAGATTACGCTTATTGAGGTAAAGATGCTTATCCCCGACGAAAAAAGCGGAACTTATATAAGAGAGAAATTTCTCGAAAATCCTTCTGAAATCTTTTCGGATATTATTGAAAAGCTATCCAAATAGTCAAAAGGCACTGCAAAACGAACGCAGTGCCTTTTTTATCGATGTTTTTAATCGAAGCTTATATATACTTTTTGGTTTTGCCTTTGTTTACCCCTAAAATTCCGCCAATAGCCGAAGCCAATACAATAATTATAAAATGAAACAGCGTATTGACGCTCATGCCGCCTTTATTTACAATAAGCGAAATGACCGTTACGGCGCCAAAAGATACAAGCCCGATAACAGTACCGATTATATAGCCCTTGCGTTCACTCTTCTTTGAAACATAGTATGCCGCCGCAAAACTGCCCAGCGCCAAACTCACCGTACCGAGCGGCGCGCAGAACTCACGGTCAAGATTAAAAAACAAAACGAGTGCCGCCGACGCCATAATTAAAGCAAGAGTTACGGCGACGCCGATTACCGCGCCGATTAAGTATGTTACGGCTTTATTTTGGTTACTGCCACGACCTTTAAGCATAAAAATCCCTCCGATAGACTTTACGCTGTCGGAGGGTTAAATATTACTTCTTTTTAGGTTCGTCGTCGTGAATGGTGAGATTCTGCTGAATCGCCCAACGGGCTATTGTAATTTTACTATGGTCGCTCTTGGACTGGATAACGATACTGTCTTCCTTCAGCGAAATTACTTTTCCGTAAATGCCGCCGATAGTTATCAGCTCATCACCGACCTGTAAATTTTCACGCATTTTCTGTTCTTCTTTTTGCTTTTTGCGCTGCGGACGAATCATTATAAAATACATGGCGAGGAACATAATGCCGAAGAAAGCAATATAGAATAAACCGCCCATCGCGGAAGAACCGCTTGCCGCAAGTGTAATAAAATTCATAAAAAATACCTCCAAAATTATGTAATCAAATTATACAATACGAATACAATAAATGCAAGTAAAATATTAAATTCTTTCACCGTAAATTTGTTCTTTTTCTTTTTTGAATGCTTCAAAACGGTTTTCGTCAAGCGCATTTCTGATATCTGACATAAGATTATTGTAAAACCAAAGATTATGAAGCACTAAAAGCCTTGCGCCGAGCATCTCCCCCGCTTTAAGCAGATGTCTTATATATGCACGGCTGTAACGCTGACAGACAGGACATTTACAGTCGCTGTCAATAGGCGACATATCGGTATCGTATTTACTGTTATTCATATTCATAATACCTTTTGAAGTAAAAACGTGACCGTGGCGCGCATTGCGGCTCGGCATAACGCAGTCAAATAAGTCAACGCCGCGCTCAACGCCGTTGAGTATGTTCACCGGCGTACCCACGCCCATAAGATACCTGATTTTATCATTAGGCATATATGGCTCAATTTGTTCGATAATATCATACATTACCTCGGTTGGCTCACCTACCGCAAGACCGCCTATCGCGTAACCGTCAAGGTCAAGATCCGCAATTTCTTTCATGTGTTCAATACGCAGATCCGCATAGGTACAACCCTGGTTTATACCGAAAAGCATTTGCTCGGGATTTACTGTATCTGAAAGCGAACTCAGCTCAGCCATTTTTGTTTTACAGCGTTTAAGCCAACGGGTAGTTCTGCCACACGATTCCCTGGCATAAGAATACTCCGCCGGGTTTTCGACGCACTCGTCAAACGCCATTGCGATAGTCGAACCGAGATTTGACTGAATCGTCATGCTTTCTTCCGGGCCCATAAAAATACGCCTGCCGTCAACATGGCTCGCAAAGGTAACGCCCTCTTCGGTTATATTCCGAAGTGATGAGAGCGAAAATACCTGAAAGCCGCCGCTGTCTGTAAGAATCGGACCTTCCCAAGTGGTAAATTTATGCAATCCTCCGCATTGTTTAACAGTCTCATCACCCGGGCGAACGTGTAGATGATAGGTATTTGAAAGCATAATTTGACAACCTATATTTTTAAGGTCCGCGGCTGAAACCGCGCCTTTAATCGCGCCCGCGGTTGCAACGTTCATAAACGCCGGCGTCTGAACAACGCCGCGATTCGTGATAAGCTCGCCGCGTCTCGCGGTATTTTCGGTTTTCAGTAGCTTATACATAATCAATCTCCATAAATAAACATCGCATCACCGAAGCTGAAAAACCGGTATTTTTCTTCAACGGCGATTTTATAGGCGCGCATAGTATTCTCATAGCCGGCAAAAGCCGAAACAAGCATAATAAGAGTGCTTTCCGGCAGATGAAAATTTGTCACGAGCGCGTCCATACATTTGAATTCATATCCCGGGTAAATAAATATTCCGGTATCATCGGAACAAGGTCTTATCTCGCCGTATTTTTGCATTACGCTTTCAACAGTCCTGCAACTTGTAGTACCGACGCATATCACCCTGCCGCCGGAAGATTTGGCTGTGTTTATGATTCTTGCCGCCTCATCCGAAACCGAATAATGCTCAGTGTGCATTTTATGCTCGGTAATATCGTCAACCTTTACGGGTCTGAACGTGCCGAGTCCGACGTGAAGAGTTACATACGCGATTTTTACGCCCAAAGCCTCGATTTTTTTAATCATTTCAGGCGTAAAATGAAGTCCGGCGGTGGGCGCGGCGGCGGAGCCGAGAACCTTTGAATAAACGGTCTGATAACGCTCTTTATCTTCGAGCTTTGCCTTTATGTACGGAGGCAGCGGCATCTGACCGACTTCATCGAGCACCGAGAAGAACTCGCCGTCGCATCTGAATGTGATTATCCTGTTGCCGTCAGGCAAAATATCGTCGACCTGCGCGACAAGTTTATCCGAAAACTTGAAATTTCGCCCGATTTTGGCTTTTTTACCGGGTCCCGCAAGTGTTTCCCAGGTCAGCAAATCCCTTTGTTTCAGCAGTACAAATTCAACGACCGCACCTGTATCCTCAGCGGTACCGTATATACGCGCGGGTAAAACACGGGTGTCATTAAGCACCAGACAATCACCCGCTCTTAAATAATCAGTCAGGTCGGAAAAACGCTTATGTTCGATTTCGCCGGTGTTTTTTGATAAAAGTAAAAGTCTCGAAGAATCTCTCGGATAAACCGGCGTTTGCGCAATTAGTTCTTCGGGCAGAAAATAATTAAAATCGCTTTTTTTCATATCAAATCAAAAATTTCCTTTTAATGGTAATAGAGCGGTAAGAAAACGCATAAAATAGTTTGACAAAATATAGCGGAAATGCTATTATTTATAGTGACATAAATCATTATATTGCAAAATACGATTTATATCAACTATATTTTTTTCCTATTTTCGGAGGCCATTTTATGAAAACTTACAATGTCGGAATTATCGGTGCTACAGGTATGGTAGGTCAGCGCTTTGCGCTGTTACTTGCAAACCACCCCTGGTTTAGCGTTACCGCGCTTGCCGCAAGTGCGAGAAGTTCCGGTAAAACCTACCTTCAGGCCGTAGAGTCCCGTTGGGCTATGAGCGACCCGATACCCGAAAACCTTAAAAATATGACGGTTATGGACGCTACGGCGGATATTGATAAAATATGCTCGCTCGTAGATTTCGTTTTTTGCGCCGTTGATATGAAAAAGCCGGATATACTCGCCCTTGAGGAAGCTTACGCAAAGCATGAATGCCCGGTTGTTTCAAACAACAGCGCAAACCGTTTTACGCCCGACGTTCCGATGATTATACCCGAGCTTAATCCCGAACATATAGAAATAATACCGTCGCAAAGAAAAAGACTCGGCACAAAGCGCGGTTTTATAGCGGTAAAATCCAACTGTTCGCTTCAAAGCTACGTTCCCGCCCTTTTTCCTCTTGACGAAAAATTCGGCGTTGATAAATGTCTTGTGTGTACATATCAGGCAATTTCCGGCGCGGGCAAAACCTTTGAGCGTTGGCCTGAAATACTTGACAACGTAATCCCGTATATCGGCGGCGAGGAAGAAAAAAGCGAACGTGAGCCGCTGAAAATATGGGGTAAAATCGACGGTGACCGCATCGTTTCAGCCGATTCGCCGAAATTCACGGCGCAATGTTTGCGCGTACCGGTTTCCGACGGTCACATGGCGGCGGTATTTGTGACCTTTAAGAAGAAACCGACAAAGGATGAAATACTTAAAATATGGAAAGATTTTTCCGGCGTTCCGCAGAAGCTTAACCTCCCCCACGCGCCGAAACAGTTCCTTAATTATTTTGAAGAGGACGATATGCCGCAAACAAAACTGCATAGAAATCTTGAAGGCGGTATGGCGGTAAGTATCGGTCGGCTTCGCGAAGATACACAGTATGATTATAAGTTTGTATGTCTCTCTCATAATACCCTTCGCGGCGCGGCAGGCGGCGGCGTATTACTTGCAGAGCTCTTGTGTGCAAAAGGTTATATGGACTAATATTTTGAGGTGTATACTATGAAAAAACGCGTATTTACAGGTGTCGGTACCGCTCTTGTTACTCCGATGTGTGATGATTACAGCGTCGATTACAACCGCCTTGAAAGCCTCGTTAATGAGCAAATCGAGGGCGGCGTTGACGCGCTGATTATCTGCGGAACCACCGGCGAAAAATCAACTCTTCGATACGATGAACATGTGCGTGTAATTGAAGTCGCGGCTAACGCTGCTTGCGGCAGAGTTCCGATAGTCGCGGGTACCGGCAGTAACGATACGGTTTATTCGGTTGAACTCTGTAACGACGCGAAAAGCGTAGGTGCTGACGCTTTTCTTATGGTGGCGCCGTACTATAACAAAACGTCGCAAGCCGGTCTTGTTGCACACTATAACTATATCGCCGACCGCGTTGAAAGACCTATTATCCTTTATAACGTACCGTCACGCACAGGCATTGCGATAAAACCCGAAACGTACAAGGAGCTTTCAAAGCATCCGAACATTATCGCGGTTAAGGAAGCCAACGGCGATTTATCCTCCGTGGCGAAGACGCGTTATCTCTGCGGCGACGACCTTGATATTTATTCGGGTAACGACGACCAGACCGTTCCGATTATGTCCCTCGGCGGTATCGGTGTTATTTCGGTTTTATCAAATATCGCGCCTAAGGCAATGCACGATATTTGCGTCGACTGCTTAAACGGCGATTTCAAGAAAGCCTCAGCGGCGCAGTTAAAATATACCGGTCTTATGAACGCGCTTTTCAGTGACGTTAATCCGATACCGGTAAAAGAAGCAATGAATATACTTGGGATGAACGTGGGTCCTTGCAGACTGCCGCTTTATAAAATGGCGGACGCGCCGCGTGAAGAGTTAATCAAAATGCTGGCTGAATGCGGCTTAAAATAATTAAAATACGGATGTGAAAAGATGATTAAAGTACTGCTTTCCGGTTGTTGCGGGAAAATGGGCGGCGCGATAATTAACCGAGCCGGCGAAACCGATGATATAAAAATAATCGCCGGCGTTGACGCGTTTCCCCAACCGCTTGACTTCCCTGTTTACAAAACATTTTCCGAAATTACCGTGTTGCCGGACGTTATAATTGATTTTTCAAACGTTTCAACTCTTGACAGTCTGCTGGATTTCGCGGTTAAAAATAAAATTCCGGCACTTATTGCGACCACCGGTTTTACCGATGAACAAATAGAGCGAATAAAAGATGCCGCCAAAGCCGTTCCGATATTTTTCAGCGCGAATATGTCGCTCGGTATAAACGTTTTATGCAGTCTTGCAAAACGCGCGGCAAGTATTCTCGGAACTGATTTTGATATTGAAATAATCGAAAAGCACCATAACCGTAAGCTTGACGCGCCATCCGGCACCGCTATAATGCTTGCAGACGCCGTAAACGGCGCTTTTGAGAATACATATGCTTACGAGTATGACCGCCACTCAAAACGCCGTATGCGCCCGAAAAACGAAATCGGTATCCACTCTGTACGCGGCGGAACGATAGTCGGCGAGCATGAGGTGATTTTTGCGGGACATGAGGAAGTAATTACCTTATCCCACAGCGCGCAGTCAAAAGGTGTTTTTGCCTCAGGCGCCATTGCAGCGGCAAGGTTTCTTTCAAACGCAAAAGCCGGTCTGTACGATATGAATGATATTATAAATAACTGAACTAATATAATTATCCCGCCGAGAGCAACTCACTCCCGGCGGGATTCTTTTATGTATTGTTTGCCTTTGCCTTTTTCCTGTCAACTATATATTTTTTTATGAGGAAACGTACGACCAGCAGTAAAACACCGATAAGTAACAAGAGTACCGACGTTAAGATGTTGACTTCAAACACTTTGCCGATTAAAACGGCAATGAAAGCGCCGCCGGTAATCGATTCCCAAAGTGAACCGATCATTGAGAATAAACCGACTACCGTAAACAGGAAGCCAATAATTATAAATACAATTCCGGCTCCGCATATCCCTTGCAAATAATTGTTTCTGATAAGTGCGAAAATAACGACTGCGCCAAGCAGCACAAATATTGCAAACGCTATGTACGACAGACCGTATTTAAGGAGATAATATGCAACAGAATTGTTATTCTCTATATCCTGAGTCTTAAAAAGTGTAACTTCATCATCTTTAATTATCCAATCGGCAATCAGATCTCCGACTACCTCATAAGACCTTCCGCCGTCGACTCTTATCTCATCATTGACGTCAATACCGGTTTGTTTATTAATATAATCCGAATTCTTGTAAATAAGATTCTTTACTTCGGTTTTTTTGATATTCATTTTACCGCCGTCATCAAAAAAATCGTCACAGAATTTTGAAATTTTATTTACAATAAATTTGTTTATACTTGTTTTTCTGACAATTTTATCAATATTTCCGTCATCGATTGAAGCATCTAACTCATTGTAAACAAAACCGTAGAAACGTTCAAGACCGCTATTCTTACCGCCGAACTCGTCAAACGCATCAGTATAACTGATATCCTCGGATATTTTCTGCAAATTATCCTTTTTAACCGCGTTTCTTACGCTGTAAATCGCAAATGCAAGCACTGACGTTATGAACAAACACACAGAAAGGAGAACGGCGATCGTTATACTGAGAGCCTTAACCGATTTCGCCTCTTTTTTATTCGCCTTTGCGACTTGCGCCGCCGGTGTTGCCGGTGCGGTACCGATATTATTTACGAGAGCCGCTCTTTGAGTGGGCGTATTAACTCCACCGCCACCGCTCTGCCCCACGAACTGTGTAGCTTTATCCGCATTACATTTTGGACAAAGCCCCGTAGTTTGGTCAATAAGACTGCCGCATTTACCGCAAAATTTTGCCATAAGCATCCACCTTCAAAATAAATTTAATACTATGAAAGTATTATAAAATTCACAATTTGATCTGTCAATATTATTCAACACGGTTTACAACAAAACCGTAAAAAAGATTATCCTTTTACCTCCGCTATTGTTACGCCTGTTTCGCCCTCACCGAATACGCCAAGCCGGTAGCTTTTAATACTTTTATGACGTTTCAAATGGTCCTGAACGGCCTTACGCAATACGCCGGTACCCTTGCCGTGTATGATTCTTATATCGGTAATGCCGGACAAAACCGCGTTATCGATATATTTGTCAAGTTCAATTATCGCCTCATCGCTTGCCATTCCGCGAATGTCGATTTCACCCGGTACGCTGCGCTCGGCGCGTGAGGTTATACCGGTAATATTCCGCGTTTTAGGCAGATTACGTTTTGCATCCGGCTCAACTTTTCTAAGGTCGTCGAAATCTACCCAAAACCGCAAAGCGCCCGCTGATACATACACCCGGTTATTATCAGGGTCGGTTTTAATAACGGCTGTCTTTTTACCGAGAGAACGAACAAATACCTCGTCGCCGGTTCCCGGCATTGCATCCAACTTTTCGCCGAAATCCGCATTGACGACCGGGTCGGCGTTTTCTTCCATTTTACTGATTTTACTCTTAAACTCACTGCGCGCACGTTCGAGTGACTGCCCCGCGTTTTGAGCGTTCAGCTTCTTTTTCAGTTCTTCGAGTTCGTTAAGAAGTTCACCCGAACGCGACCGGGTTTCATCAAGTATCAATGCGGCCTGTTCGCGCGCCTTATCGATGATTTTCTGCTTTTTATCCTCAAACTGCGCCTGCAATTCGTCAAGCCGTTTTTTCTCGCCGATAATTTTCGACTTTGCGACCGATATCTCCTCGGCGTCGCGCTCAGCGGCAAAACGCGCTTTTTCGAGACTTGATACGACGCGTTCAAATCGCGTATCATCCTCAGTCAACTGCTCTTTTGCGGCGGCGATAATATCATCGGAAATACCTAGACGTGATGAAATTGCAAATGCGTTTGACTTTCCCGGAACGCCGATAATAAGTCTGTATGTCGGTTTAAGCGTCTTAATATCAAATTCGCAAGATGCGTTTTCGACGCGTTCGGTATCGATAGCATAGGCTTTAAGCTCCGGAAAATGGGTCGTTACGGCTGTTTTTGCGCCGACGGACGACAGTTTCATCAGTATAGCTTTTGCAAGCGCCGCCCCCTCAATAGGATCGGTTCCGGCGCATAGCTCGTCAAGCAGCACTAAGGTATCGCTATCCGCGTTTTCGAGAATTGAAACGATATTGACCATGTGCGACGAAAAGGTCGAAAGCGACTGCGCGATACTCTGCTCATCGCCGATATCCGCAAATACCTTTTTGAAAACTGAAATTGTGCTTCCGTCATCAGCCGGTATCATAAGACCGCACATTGTCATAAGCGTAAGCAAACCTATCGTTTTAAGCGTTACGGTTTTACCGCCGGTGTTCGGACCGGTAATTATCAAAGAGTCATAGTCTTTGCCGAGGTCAACCGTAATCGGTACAACGTTCTTTTGCGCGATAAGCGGGTGACGCGCCCGCTTTAAGTGAATGTTACCGGAATCATTTATTTGCGGCACAATAGCCGCCGTTTTGTACGCATATTTTGCCTTTGCAAATATAACGTCAAGGCAGACAAGCGCGTTATACGACGCGGCGATACTGTCGGCAAATTCTCCGCAAATAACGGAAAGTTCAGTAAGTATACGCTGTATCTCGTCAGCCTCTTTTGCTTCCAATACCCTAATCTCATTATTTGTTTCAAGCACCGTCATCGGTTCGACAAATAACGTCGAACCCGATGATGAAGTACCGTGTACTATGCCTTTGATTTCGCCCTTGTATTCCTGCTTGACCGGAACTACAAATCTGCCGTCGCGCTGGGTTATCACCGCGTCCTGCAAATATTTTGCCGAGCTTGAACGGACAATTTTTTCAAGAGTCTCACGTATCTTTGAAGACTTTGAAGAAATCTTGCGGCGAATATCGTAAAGTGTATCCGAAGCGGTGTCAAGAACCTCATTAGCGCCGCCGATAGAAGAAAAAATCTTATCCTCTAAGAATCTGTTTGGCGCGAGCGTGGCAAAGTAACCCGACAGTTTATCGCCATTTTCACCTTTATTAGCTGAACGCCACGATTTTAATGTTCTGATATTACGCAACACCTCGCCGATATCCAAAAGCTCGGAGCAATTAAGCGTTGCAAGCCTTTTTGCGCGTTCAAGCGGTTCATCAATATTCTTTGCGCCGCTGAAAGACGGCGCGCTGTAACGCGCCAAAAGTTTATAAGCCGTATCAGTCTTTTCAAGCAGTTCGGCTACTTCTTTTATATCATTCAAAGCGTTAAGCGACCTGACAGCCTCTTTGCCGTCTTCGGTAACAGCTTCGTTTGCTACAATACCGAGAACCTCGTCGAGTTCAAGCGTCTTAATTGAGTGTTCAAAAGAATTTTCCATTATAATCTCCTAATTCACCGAATGGTAAAATTCAAGCGTAGAGAATCTGTGTTCCGACTGGAACACAATGTATTTTTCGGTTATTTTTTCAAGTGATTTAATATCTTTCTCGGGTATTTCAAAGGAATACAGATTAGCAATATCGGAAAAGACGATATGCCGCAAAGCGTCAAGGACTGTGCGGCTTATTTTAATACAGTTTTCCTTTTTGCAGTCTTCGCAGTAAAGCAAACCGCCGTCAAGCTTGAAGTACATAGTCTTACCTTCAAATTTACCGCAACAATCACAGGCGACGAGACTTGGTGCATACCCGGAAATACAGCAAATTCTGAGTTCTGTTATCGCTTTAATAAGTGACGGATCGCGTTTTTTATCGACTAAAAAGTAAAGCGAATTGAGAATCAGGCGCAAAAACGCCGCGGATGAATCGTCATGCGGGTCGAAATACAGACAAAGCTCGCAAAAATACTGGGCGACTGTGAGCGTGACAACATCGCTTCCCGCACCGAAAAAGACCTTGTTAGCCGTAGCTTCAACGACCTTATATGTATCGCCTTTTTTATCAATAAGAAAGTTTGAGTACGATAACAGCCCCGTCGAGCTTCCGCGGCGACTCTTTATGCTTTTCGCACCGACGGCAAAAGCCCTTATCACACCGTAGTCACGTGTGAAAAGGGTTAAAAGCCGGTCATTATCCCCTATACTGTTTTCCTTTATCACCAATGCGTCCGTCGAAAAACGAATTGTCGGTCGCCTCACTCTCTTCCCGCGCCTTTTTGGCGTTTCGGTAATTAAGATATTCTTCCGCTTTTCCGGTTATAATGAATTTCAGCCAATACTTGTTTTCATCCAACATAAAACACCTCGTTTTTCAAAATAATTGTTTGCATAAACGAGGTTACTTATAGCAGGAAAGTTAAGACAAACTGTCAAGTCCGAGCGATTTGATTACGCTTTGCCTATTTCGCCAGTCTTCTTTTACCTTGACCCAAAGTTTGAGAGCAACCTTTGTGCCGAAGAATTCTTCAATATCATGCCGTGCCATACTGCCGACACGTTTTAACATACAACCGTCTTTGCCGATTATTATACCTTTATGCGAATTACGTTCGCAAATAATCACAGCGTCAATTTTAACTATCGGCTCGCCGTCTTTTCCGTCTGTTTCAAAAAAGCGTTCAATATCGACCGCGATACCGTGCGGAACTTCTTTGCTCAAAAGCTTTAAGAGCTTTTCTCTTATAAGTTCGCTTACAATAACCTTTTCCGGCTGGTCGGTGTAATCACTGTCGTCAAAATAATGCGGCGCCGGTTTTAAGAATTCGGAAAGCTCACCGAGCAGAATGCCGGTACCGTCACCCGTTTTTGCTGAAAGCGGCACTACCGCCTTAAAAGCATATTTTGACGTATATGCGGATATAATCTCAAAAAGCACGTCTTTTTCGGGCAGTAAATCAATTTTATTTATAACGAGTATACAGGGCAGTTTCTTTGCCGTAATATTATCAAGCAACACCGTTTCGGCGGCGGGCAGGTTTTCCTTGTCAAACTTAAAAGACGGTGCGGCGTCTACCACAAGTATCGCCGCGTCAACGTCGTTCATACCGGTCGAAACCGCCTTGTTCATCTGATCGTCAAGCAAATTTTTCGCCTTGTGAAACCCGGGAGTATCAATAAAAACATACTGATCCTCACCCTTGGTCATAACGCCCATAATTCTTGTCCGGGTCGTTTGCGGCTTGTCCGAAACAATAGCGACTTTTTCCCCGATTATTGAATTAAGCAAGGATGATTTGCCGACGTTCGCTCTGCCGAGCAACGCAATAAATGCGGATTTTTTTGCCATTTCAGTTCCTTTCAAGGTTAAGAATCTTCATTATTTTTTCTTCTTTTGTACGCATAATCGTTTTTTCACTTTCGCTGTTCACATGGTCAAAGCCAAGCAAATGCAATACAGAATGTACTGTAAGATAAGCGATTTCGCGCTCTATGGCGTGTCCGTAAAGCTTCGCCTGCATATCGGCATGTTCAGCCGATAAAACCACGTCGCCGAGCATATATGCGCCCGTTGCGGGATTAACGTCGTAAACGCCGTTATCGCCAAGCGGAAAAGAAAGCACGTCGGTTGCGAAATCGATATTTCTGCACTCGCGGTTAATCTCACGTATTGCTTCATCGTCTACTATCGATACGTCGATTTCAGCGTTACCGGTAAATTCTTCGCTTCTAAGCGCCGCCGAACACGCTTTACGTATCAGTTTTCTTATTTCGGCGTTCATTTTGAATTTCTTTTGTTTATCGTATATTGTTACCTTTACGGACATTTTCTCCTCCGTGTTTTTCGTATGCCTTGATGATTTCCTGAACCAGCCTGTGACGAACCACGTCCTTCCCCGAAAGGGTTACGACGGCGATATCGTCAATATCCTTTAATATTTTCATAGCGGTTTTAAGACCCGAAGACTTGCCGTCGGGCAAGTCCACCTGGGTAATATCGCCGGTAACGACCGCTTTGGAATTAAACCCGAGCCGTGTTAAAAACATTTTCATCTGCTCGTTTGTCGTGTTTTGCGCCTCGTCAAGAATTATGAAACTGTCATCAAGCGTTCTGCCGCGCATATATGCAAGCGGTGCGACCTCAATATCGCCGCGCTCCTGACATTTTTGAAAATTCTCAGGTCCGAGCATTTCAAAAAGCGCGTCGTAAAGCGGGCGCAAATAAGGGTCGATTTTCTGTTGCAGATCGCCGGGGAGAAAACCAAGCCGCTCCCCCGCTTCAACCGCGGGCCGCGTCAGTATTATCCGGCTTACGTTTTTCGCCCTGAATGACGCCACCGCCTGCGCGACCGCGAGATAGGTTTTACCGGTACCGGCGGGACCGATACCGAGTGTCAGCGTATTTTTTGCTATGGCGTCGACGTATTTTTTCTGTCCTAACGTTTTAGGCTTTATCGGCTTACCCTTTGCGGTAACGCAAATACAGTCGGAATCAAGCATCGAAATTATCTTATCGTCTTCACCGTCTTCTACCGTATTTATTGCAAAACCAACGCGAATAGGCGTAATACTCTCGCCTTTTTCAACCATAGTCAGCAGACATTTAATAACTCTGACGCTCTTCAATACCGAAGCCTCTTCACCCGCGACCTTGATATTGCCCGAATGCGACGTGATTTTAACGGCGTATTTCTTTTCGAGAATCTTTACGTTTTCATCAAAATTACCGAACAGAGCTATAAGCTGTTCAACGCTTCCGACATCTATAATTTTTTCCAACGGCACATCTCCTAAAACAGTTTTTAATAATTATACTTTATTCTTATATCTTTGTCAATTTATTGTCCGACTAATATTTTGCTTTCTTTTGCGATATTTATATCGCACAGATATCTGTGTCTGACGGTAACTCCGTCGTCCTCGCTTATAAACTCGGTACCCACCTGAATATAACCGTTGATTTTTTCATTTGTCAAAAATTCGTTCAGATTCTTTGTAAGAATGCTTTTAAGTTCTTCTTCGCCGTATACTGTTCTTTTCTCCTTAGTATATTCGGTTGTTTTTTCGTATACTGTAAACGGTATTCTTTTACCGAAGAGCTTTTTTTGCGTAACCTTAAAAGAGGTTTCACCTTCCGGCGCGGCTTTCGGCAAATACAAAAGCAGTTTAACGCCTAAAATATCAACCGCGGTCTGTTTTCGTCGACTGCCGGTTTTAATTTTTGTTTTCTGTAAAAAGGACATTTTTTCGGTATATACCTCTTCGACCTGTGCGATAATCTCCGCGTTGCTACATACAAAAACGGTACCGCTCATATTCTCGATTATTCCTGAAACAAGAATATCGCCCTTATGGACGCTTTCGCCGACCTTAACGCGAACATCGCCGGATACCGCGTCGATTTTTCTGATTATCCCGTCTTTATCCGCTATCAGATTTGTAGGCGTATTTTTATCGCCGCCGCTTTTTTCCTTTATTTCAGTAACGTTTACGTTAAGAACGCAACCCTCGATATTAAGCGATGCCCAAGCGAGGTCGTCGCGGGCAAGTATCAGCTTTTGCGCCATATTTTTAGCGTCAATTCCCGATTTTCGCATTTCCTCATGAATTCCGATACCGTTAAGCGACTTTAAGATTTCCGAAGAATTCACCGTATCGTTGCCCTGTACGTTAATTATCCAAACAAACCCTGAAAGAAAGTTTAACACCGCAAAAAACACCGCTATTCCTATAATAAATCCTGCACGTTTACTGTATCGGCGGGCTAAAAAAGGAAAACCGCGCTTTTTATCGATATGAATACTTACGCCGGTATTCTTTTTAAGCTTTCGCAGTTTGTGAAAGTCTTTCGCATACATCTTGCCGTAAATAGTACCGTAGTGATACCGAAGTCGCCATACCGATACTTTATCACGCGCTAAATTGCTTAAAATCTTTTCGGAATAAACGCCTGAAAATCTGACGTCCAAGTACCCGCGAATATAACGTATAAACCAAATAATCATGCTTTCACCTTATCGAAAATTCCAATGCCCCTATAACGCCCGAAATCTTTATCTGCGACCCGTCGAATACCGGTATACCGAGTGATTTTCCGGTTATAATCAGTTCACCCTCGTTGATTTTAATTTTAACGTATAAGTCATTGTATTCAAGTATTTGGCGGCAACCGTCAACAGATATTTCTCGATTTGAAAGCATTTCGATTCTCGAAGCGCCGATAATGTTCTTTTCGGTCTCGATATGATTAAAAAGCCTGAGCTTTTCTTTGCTTTTTGATTTAAATTTGAATTTTGCCAAGAATATCATCCCCAAAGACTTCATATTCAAGATTATGAAAGATTCATTATAATAATGCTACTTTCATATCTATTTAAGGGTGATTTTCACGTTCAAAAATATACGTTTATATGATTATTTGTCCGCGAGCGCGGCAATATTATTCGTAATACTTTTAATATCGGGTCCGCGAAGCTGTACCGCGGGCACAGCATACGGCCTTAAACTTTCAGCCGAAATACTCGTACCGGCGATTTTCCCGTTTGCGGTACCTGTTATTTTCCTTATGAATACCGCGCTTTTCAAAAAATCAAAGCGAAAAATTCTTATAGTTTATATACTATCCCTTTTAGGCGGCTACCCCATAGGAGCGAAACTGATAAACGAGCTTCAAAATAACGGCGATATAAGCGCCGAAAATGCAGAAAACATTTTGCCGTTTTGCGTTAATTCCGGTCCGTCATTCGTCATATTAGCGGTTGGAAACGGAATTTTCGACAACAGAAATATCGGATATATACTTCTATTCTCCCATGTTATCACATCATTTTTCTTAATGCTGGCTTTTTACCGAAAGCTTCTCTTTTCAAAGGTTGCCGACGTGAAAAGTAATAACAGCACTCCGATTATGGATAACTTTATTTACAGCGTACATAACGCTTCAAACGCTACTTTGAGCATTTGTGCGTTCGTCGTGCTTTTTTCGGTCGTCGGCGCTTACACAGAAAGCTTTGCCACGACCGCCAAGCCATTTAGTATCATTATTTCGTTACTCGAAATCACAATGGCAATTTCAAAAACACGCAACGTATACTTCGTATCTTTCCTGCTCGGTTTTGCCGGCTTTTCCGTGTGGATGCAGGTATTCGCTCAGTCAAAAACAAACATAATACGATTTACCGTAATCAGAACGGCTCACGGCGCGTTAAGCGCGTTTATTACCGCCTTAATAATCAAAATATTCGGTATAGCGTTGCCGTCTCTCGGCAACGCAGTCACCGCAAACGTTAAAACGGTAAACTCCGGATATTTACTTGCCTTTTCGATGCTCGTTATGGCGGCGCTGCTGCTTGTCAGCATAAGCAGTAAAAATCATAGTGGAAATTTACTCCGGGATATGCTATAATGCTTTTCAAGGTGATAATATGTCCGGTAAAATGTTTGATAAAAGCATTAAAAAATCTTGTGTCTGGTGTATTTACGGAAAAAAATCTGAGTATTCAGATGAGGTATTCTGCAAGAAGCGCGGTGTAACGTCATCCTTTGACTCTTGCCGTAAATATAAATATGACCCGCTTAAACGAATACCGGATAATTCCGGCATCGGCGGCGATTACAGTCCGGAAGATTTCAAACTGTAAGCACAACAGACTTATCCGAAAGGAGGACTTGCCTTGGATAACGTCAAGATAATCGCCAAGAATAAAAAAGCATATCACGAATACTTTGTTCTTGAAAGCTACGAGGCGGGTATTTCCCTTTCGGGTACCGAAGTAAAATCTTTAAGAGCCGGTGCGGTTAACCTGAAAGACGCCTGGTGCAGTATTGATAAGGGCGAATTGCTAATAAAACAAATGCATATCAGTCCTTATGACCACGGTAACATTTTCAACAAACCGCCTACGCGCGACCGCAAGCTTCTTATGCACAAACGCGAGATAATGCGTCTGCTTGGCACAATAAAACAGCAGGGACTCACCCTTATCCCTCTGTCTTTATATTTTAAGGGTTCTCTTGTCAAGGTCGAATTAGGTCTTTGCCGCGGCAAACAACTGCACGATAAACGTGCAGTCGCCGCAAAGAAAGATGCTGACCGCGCAATTATGAGAGCCATGAAAGAGCAACACAAACAATAATTCGGGGGCGTAAAGGTTTCGACAGGGACTTTGAACCGCCGGGAGCGAGCAGAGGTGCAGAACCGCTTAAAATCTGCAATTATAAATTAACTGACAACAATAAAGTTGCTCTTGCGGCTTAATTAGCCGCCGTCCGCGCGGAAGGACCGCGAGCCGTAGCGGGCGTCACTTAGCGGTAAATGTGAACGGTAAATCGCCTTATTTGCCGTCATAACGTAAAGGCTACTGGAAATATCGCTTTGATATTTGAGTGATACTCCCGGGAACTTAATCAAATATCTGCGCTCGGAGAGCCTGACGGGAATCGGTTTTTGGACGGGGGTTCAATTCCCCCCGCCTCCACCAAAGCAGTATCAGACGAACACCTACTTTTTCAAAGGCGGATTTGCCTTGAAAGTATTGCTCTGATACCGATTACAAAAGCACCGCTTTGAGAAATCAAAGCGGTGCTTTTGTATGCCATCGCACATTTTTGTTTTTGCCTCCTTCGCGGTACAATGGTACTTGCAAAGGAGGTATTTGCATATGAAAGATAAATCAAAAACGTTCAACATTGAAGAAGCAAAAAAGGATCCGGAGCTATGCTTCGCAGCGCTGAAACTGATCGAGCAGCTGTATCATGACGGACATATCACTTCTCGGGAGTTTCACAACATTCTCGACCATTATGCCGACGTCGTAGATATGACAAAGTTTATCGATTATTGACGAGGAGGCGCAACGTTATGAAGGACAATCTAAATGGCGTAGGAATTTTGGGACAGCGACACTATGAGTACCTAAAGGAAAATCGTCCGACAACTGTCAACATAATGAGAATGAACGGGACGCTGAACTCTTATCTGCGAGAGGTAGACGAACAGGCGGATGAAATGGCTTTTCAGTTGGTAAAACAACTTGCCAAGCAAGAAGGCATCACCGAAGATCTCAAACGCCGCGATCAGATGGCATGGGTCGGCGCGATGAACAACATCCGCGACCGGGTCAATGAAATCGTCCTCAACGAGGTGATCTTCGTATGACGGTGCTGGAAGATCTGTGGTACGGCAACATTCGCCCGATTGAAACCTTTATTGACGGCAATATGGAATATAAGGGATTGCTTCGACTTGTATCAAAAAACAGAGAGGCTCTTGAAAGCAAACTGTCCCCTAAACAGCCTGAACTATTGGAAAAATACAACCTCTCGGTAAATGAACTGAATACCACTTCCGAAACCGCAGCATTTCAATACGGCTTTTCCCTCGGTGTCAGATTGATGATGGAAAGCATATCAATCCAGCTTACAAATGAAGACTAAAACATAAAGCGGGGCTTTAGCTCCGCTTTTTCTTGCAAATTCACAAAATTGTATGAAAAAAGTATTGATTATTTGCCGATTCCGTGCTATACTATTATCATCAATCAGTTTGCCGAATCTGTAATAAGAAAGTGATAGTTCAATGACAAAACCTGAAATTGCAAAAAAGGTGGTAAATGAATCCGGCGGCATAGCAAAAACCTCCGAGTTTCTTGCCGCTGGTCTTTATAAATCTGACATTGGAAAACTCGTGACTGATGGGCTTCTCGAACGTATCCGTCATGGGTTTTATCAGCTTGCTGGAAATCTTGATATTACGGAGGCGGAATATCTCTCTCGTCTTATTCCTGAAGGGGTCGTCTGCGTAGAATCAGCACTATTCTATTACGGCTATACTGATTTCACGCCCCGAGAATGGTCTATCGCCGTTCCACGTGCTGTTTCTCAGCCAAGATTGAAAACAGCCGTTATTCCCTTCAAGGCGTATTACATTCAGCCTGATGTTTATGAACTTGGCAAAACGCAAGCGGAATTCGACGGCACAATTCTTCCGATCTACGACAAAGAACGCACGATTTGTGATTGCTTTAAGTATCGTACCAAACTGGATAACGAACTGTTCGCCAAGGCGGTAAACGCTTATGCGAACGACAAAGAAAAGAACCTTGCTAATCTCAGCAAGTATGCCAAACAACTTCGAGTATATAAAAAAGTAACGGATATGATGGAGGTGTTGCTCAATGGCTGATATAGGCGCGTCTGTTCTCGCAAGACTGCGGAACAAAGCAAAAGAGACCGGCAGAAGCAATCAACTCTGTATGCAGCTTTTCTGCCAAGAGGAGTTTCTGCGTCGTCTTGAAAAATCGAAATATGCTGACAATTTTGTGCTCAAAGGCGGATTGTTTCTTTATACTCTTACCGAGTTCGACAGCCGCGTGACGGTTGATGTGGACTTCATGCTCCGCAAAATCCCGAACACACCCGAAAAACTGCGCGAGGTAATCGACGAGATTATTAAGGCGGATACCACAAACGATTTTATCACATTTGAAATCAAGGACGTTTCTCCGATCTCCGTCAACAAGCAGTATCCCGGTATTCATGCCGACATTGTTGCACGGATCAAGAATACACGTACCCCGTTCGGGATCGACTTTGGCATCGGCGACATTATCGTGCCCGGCGAGAAAAAGCGCAAGCTCCCGACGCAGCTTAACGATTTCCCGGCACCGACCGTAAACACATATTCAATTGAAACAACGGTCGCTGAAAAACTCGATGCGATTCTTGGGTTGATGGAGTTTTCCAGCAGGATGAAGGATTATTACGACATTTATTATCTTGCAAATAAGTTCGATTTTGACGGCAAAACGCTTACAGAGGCGATGAAAAAGACGTTCGCAAACCGCAATCGCACCTTCACTGTTGAGCAGTTCGACCAGATGCTCTCTTTTTCTGCTGACGAAGCCATGCAGAAGAAATGGACGGCGTTCTGCAAAAAGGTAAATACAGAGAGCGATTTTGTCGGAGTCCTTGAAACAATTCGTGCTTTCCTTCTTCAGCCCTATCAAGCGGTTGTTAGCGGAGATGAATATACAAAAATTTGGGATGCTGATAAGCAGATATGGAAATAGTCCGTTGTATTGTACACTCTATTCGATAATTCAAGTGGGGATTTGATAATGGCAAAGAATAACAATGACTTTTTTGTAAAAAAGAAAGATTGGTCAACAGTTAAAGATGAGTTGCTTGGGTGTTATTTCAAGCCCTATGTTTCAAAAATACTTCATACATACAGACCGTTAGTATATGTAGATTGTTTTGCCGGAAAAGGCAAATTTGAGGACGGCAATGATGGCTCTCCGCTCATTGCTCTTAAAATCATATCCGAATGCCTTGAAAGTACCACTGTGCAGAATCCAGAAATTGAAACTTCTTTTGTTGATTTGAATTATGCCGATGATCTTAGGAAGAACCTTTCGGCATATCCTGAGGCAAATATTGTATCTGGAAAATACGAAGATAATATCAAATCCATTTTGCGCAACAAAAATAATTGTAATGTATTCCTTTATATTGACCCATATGGAATAAAAGCTTTACAATGTTCTTTCTTTGATGATTTTGCAAAAGAAACCTTTAATTCAATTGAATTACTCATAAATATGAACTCGTTTGGCTTTATTCGAGAAGCTTGTCATGCTCTCGGTACAACCTTTGATGATAAATCACTGTTTGCTGACCTTGTTGAATATGAGCCTACCAAGTTGGATGAATCCGACAAATCAATAAATGAACTCAACGAAATAGCCGGAGGAGACTACTGGCGAGAGATTATTGAAGCGTATAAAAACGGAGAAATAGATGGTTATGAGGCAGAGGATCGCTTTGCGGAGAAGTATTGTGAACGGCTTAGGCAGAGTTATTCTTATGTTTTAAACATGCCTTTGCGAATCAAGAGAGGTCAACGCCCGAAATACAGATTAATTCATGCTACAAATCACAGGGACGGTTGTCTTCTTATGGTTGATAATATCTGCAATCGTTGGGAGGCATTGCAGGATATTCAAACAGGAGGTCAGATGTCTATGTTTGAAGAGGACTGTAACAATCAAGTGGTTGACGAAGAGGATATCAAGTGTAAAACAAAAGAATTCTTTTCTCAATGCACTGAATTG
>JAFZIW010000103.1 GCA_017554125.1 Clostridia bacterium
TATTTCGCAAAGGTGAGCGATAGGACCGAGGTCAAACACGACCTCGAGGTTTTAAGGCGCGAAAAAACGCTTAAAGGTATTTTTGTTTCGAAAATGCTCGAAAGAATAGAGAAGGACCCGGAAAACAGAAAACTGCGCGACGCGCTTAATATCGGGCTTAAAGCGTTTACGTCGGAGGTGGATTACAGTGAAGATTAAAAACATTTACATCAGCGCCTTCGGCAGTCTTAAAGATTATTCGCTCGATTTCACCGACGGTTTTCAGGTGGTGTACGGCGAGAACGAGGCGGGGAAAACCACCGTCTGCGAATTTATAAAATCAATGTTCTACGGTACGGGAAAGCGCGCCGCGGGTCAGGTCATGAGCATACGCGAAAAGTATACGCCGTGGGACGGTGCTCCCACCGGTGGCAGAGTGTTTTTTGAACACGGCGGCAAGGATTACTGCCTTGAACGGCAGTTCAGAAAATCCGACGCGAGCGACAAAGTAACCCTTACAAACACCGCGACGGGCAAAAGCGAGCCCTGTGCGCCGGATATCGGCGCCGAGCTTTTCGGTATCGGCGTGGGCGCGTTTTGCCGCTCGGTCTTTATAGGCAATACCCCGGCGGTCACTCCGGACGAGGCGGCTACCGGCGAAATAAATCAGAAGCTTTCAAACGCCGCGCTTACGGGTGAGGACAGCGTTTCATACCGCGAAGTATTAAACCGCATTGAGGACGCGAGATATAAGCTTGTTTCAAAATCGGGAAAGACCGGCACCAAGGTCGCGGATGAAAACGAATATAACCGCCTTACAGCCGCGCTCGGCGATACCGACGAGGCCATGCGGCAGAAAACGCGAATAGTAAACGCAATCGCCGAAACCGAGCGAAAAATTGCGGAGATAAAAAAAGAATCCGCCTCTGTAAGCGAGGTGCTCGAGCGCGTAAAGGATATTGAAAACGCGGGTAAGTTAAAAGAGTACGTCGACCTTAAAGCCGAGCTTGACGGCGTCACGAAAGAGTTGACTTTGCCTTCGGGCGTCGTGGCGGATGAAATGTTCCTTAAAAAATTCGATTTTGCTTTTTCAAAGCTCGACAGGATAGAGGAAAGGATAGTTTCCCTTAAAAGCGAGCTTGAAAACCTCAAAAAAGCCGCCGAAAGCAGAGCTGGTATGTCGCCCGACAGCATAAGGACGAAAATCGAGGAGGAGAAAAAGCGCAGGGAAACCCTCGAAAGCGAGGAAAGCGCAAAGGAAAAAGCGATAGAGGATACCGAAAAAGAAATCGCCGAAGCGAATGAAGCCGTCGCCGCGGCGCAAAACGCCAAAAAAGCGGTAAACGCGCCGCTCTTGATAGCGGGAATAATTCTCTTGGCGGTCGGCGCGGCGATATATTTTGCAACGTGGAAAATTCCCGTTTCCGCGGCGGTTGCGGCGGTCGGCTTACTCGCACTGATTTTAGGGGTTATAATACGCCCCGCGGACTTATCGGCGAAAGAAGCGGCGCAAAAAGCGCTCGAATCGAAAAAGACCGCGCTTTCGGCCGTAAGGGCGGAGCTTACCGTAATAAGAGGCGAGAAAAACAATACTGACGCTAAAATTGAAAACTTAGGCGTATCGCTCAATTTCGGCGTGAACGACGAACAGAAAATGAAAGATACCGAAAAACTCCTTGAAGAGGAAACCGCGAAGCTCGAAGCGGAGAGCGCACACACGCTCGACTTTTTCGGTCTGCCGCACGACACCGATATAAAGGCGCTGCGTGAAAAAACCGCCTCTCTTGCCGAGAAAGCGGATAAGCAAAAACAGATAAAGCAAAATCTCAACTATTTAAGCCGCGACCTTAAAAACATTTCTTACGACGAGGCGCGGGCGAAGCTCGCGCAAATGGATACCGACGGCGTCAATACCGATACCGAAGCGGCGGTCAAAAAGGCGGAGCGGATACGAAACGAGGTAAGCGAGCTTCAAAGCGAAAAGGCGCGGCTTGAAACCGAGCTGAAAACCGGTTTCAGGGGTCTTTCTGACCCCGAGGATCTGCGCCGTGATATAGCCGCGCTCAAAGAGAGAATCGCCTTAAAAAACGATTATTATGAGGCGGCGGGCGTGGCATACGAGGTTCTCGAAGAAAGCTTTATGACGGCGCGAAAGAGCTTCGGCGGCACACTTGAAAGCGAGACGCTAAAGAATTTCAAGGCGCTTACAGGCGACGCGTACGGCGCGATAGGCGTTTCGACCGACTTTGAAATATCGGTTGAGAAAAACGGCGTTTTCGGAACTCACGAACTCGAATATTTAAGCCGCGGCACAAAGGACCAGGCGTATCTTGCACTTCGCCTCGCGCTCGCAAAGCTCATCGGCGGCGAAGAACCGCTCCCGGTAATTCTCGACGACGCGCTCAGCCAGTACGACGACCGGCGTTTCGCGGCGGCGCTTAGCTTCCTTAAAGACTATTCCGCGAATAATCAGGGTATGCTTTTTACCTGCCACGATTTTGTGCGCGAAGCGGCAAAAAAAGAAAACGTAACGGTTATATCGCTTTAACCGTAATAAGAACTGAGACCGTCGGGTAACCCGGCGGTCTCTTGTTTTGTCAAAAACAGATTTTATGCCTGTTTTCTCGCGTTTCCTTTAAGCTTATGAAGCAGTATAAACAGCCCCGTGAACAGCACCACCGAACCGGCGAGCACCGCGAACATAACAATGATAGGTACGCGCAAGCCGAAGAAATAGAGGTTAAAATCTACGCTGTCTTTGATTTCTTTCATAAACTCCGCCGGCATTCCCGAGTTCTCCATTTCTTCAAACGCGCCGCGGAGCATATGGTTTTTAAGCAGACAGGTGCCGTAGGTGCCGGGCAAAAAGGAAAGTACCTTTTGAAGGGCGGGACCGAAATTCGATATCGGCATATACGCACCGCATATAAATCCGTAACCCGCGCTTATTATCGTGCCTACCGCGGAGGCCTGACCGTTGGTGTTAAGGAAGAAATTTATGCAGGACGAGAGCGCCGTGCCGAATAAGGTTAGCAGGAACACGTCGATTATAACAAGGATAACGTCCGCAACCGACAGATACCAACCCTTTGCGGCGAGATAAACGAAGCAGACCGCGAGGGCGCTGAAGGTCACTATCAGCGTACTTGCCGCGGAAGACAGGTAATAGCCCGCCGCAAGTATCGACTTTTTGACCGGCGACACCGTGAAATCGCGTATACTGCCGTTTGCCTTATCCTGTATCATAAGCAGGTTGGCGCAGAACGATACCGTTACGCAGGAAACCGCCAAAAGCGCCGAGACAAGCTGACCCGTCACCGTGCCGTTAAGCAGTTTATCCGAGAGCGAAAACCCGTCGGGCATGGCGGAAACAAAACTGTCGCGGTATACTTTCGCGAGGAACGTGGCGTAAAGCACCAGCAGTATTATGGGCGTGATAAGCGAGGAAAAGAACATTCCCTTGTCTTTGAAAAATAGTTTTAAGTTTCTGCGTATAACGCTTAAAAGAGTTTTCATTTCTGTCCGCCTCCCGGAAGATTTTTGCCGGTCACGGCAAGAAAAACATCGTCCATCTTGCCTTTTGCGACCTCATAATCGGTGAAAATATCCGGGTGGGATATTATAAGCTTCGTAACCTCCGCCGTGTTCTTTACCGAAAACCTCGCCGCGCCGCCGATTTTTTCATAAGAAAGCCCTATGGCGGAAAGGTCGGCGTCATTTACGCCGTAAAGCGTTATGTAATCGCCCACGTATTTGTTTTTAAGTTCGAGCGGCGTACCCTGCGCGGCGATTTCGCCGCTGTCGATAATTACTACGTAGTCCGCGTCGGCGGCTTCTTCCATATAATGGGTCGTAAGAAACACGGTAAGGTCGTTTTTCTTTCTTAAATCGCTTATCGTATCCCATAGAAGCTTGCGCGTCTGCGGGTCGAGACCGGTCGTCGGCTCGTCGAGTATCAGTATTTCGGGGCCGTGAACAAGGGCGCGGGCAATATCTATCCGGCGCTTCTGACCGCCGGATAGCTTATTTAACGGTCGGTCGGCGAACTCCCCGAAATCGAGTATGTCACAAAGGCTTGAAAACCGCTTTTCAAAGTCTTTTCCCAAAATGCCGTAGAGCGCGGCGCGGCTTTTGAGGTTATCTTTTACCGAGAGTTGCGCGTCGAGCGCCGAGGTCTGAAAGACGACGCCTATCCTGCGGCTGAGCGCCTCGAAATTCGTCTCGACGTCGTCGCCGCAGACCGTTATGCTTCCGCTGTCCTTTTTAAGCTGACCGCAAATCATCGAAATAGTGGTTGATTTGCCGGCGCCGTTTACGCCGAGAAAGGCAAACAGCTCGCCGCGCTTGACTTTAAGAGACAGGTCATTTACCGCCTTTACCACGCCGTATGATTTGTAAAGATTTTTAATTTCTATTACGTTTTCCATTTTTTCCTCCGGGGATGTTTAATCTTTGAACGCGTCAAAGTTTATTGAGAATCCGTCGCCGTCCTTCTTTTCCTCTATGCCCGATTTGATAGCGCTGTCGAGCTTGTCGAGAAGCGAGGGCTCACTCGGCGCCTCATCTTCACCGTCTTCCTCGTTTACGGTGAGGTATACACCGTCGGAAATTACCTCTTTTTGCCATTTTTCGAGCATTTCGGTCCCTTCCGGATATTGCGTCGAGCTTGGGCGCTTATGATAATATATACCGCAGATTATCATATAGATAAGGAACGCTATAAGCGAAGAAAGACTTACGTATATGCCGACGTCAAGACCGGGAGTACGGTAGGTAAACTCGATTTCACTTAAACCCGAATCTACCGGTACCGCCATAAATCCCACGTTTACCTTTTCAATTTCGACCTCGTTGCCGTTTACCGTGGCGGACCAGCCCTCGTCATAGGGAACCGAGAAGAATACCAGCGCCCGCCTGTTCCTTGAAACCGTAGCCGAAAAGCCGGTGTTTGTTACTTCAAAGTCATACGCGGAGGTCTGCGCGAGCGCCTCGGCGTCGGATGAAAAATCGTAATCGATGTAGGGCGGGAGTTCGCTTGTTTCGATATTCGTCATATACCCGCGGTATTTTCTTATCTGTTCGTCGGTGAGAAGTATCGCGTTCAGCATAAGCTCGCTTTTTCTTACGCCGTCGAAATTATCGCAGTATTCATAGGTCATATATTTATCGTATGAAAAACCGTATCCTATGAAATTTTCGTTTTTGTAAACGTTATAACCGCCGCTGAATTTAAGATATTTATAACCCGGCATTTTTGTATCGCCGTACTCGTCGGTAAACGGGTCGAGGGTTTCGTCGTTAAGCAGGTATTTGACCGACAGAAGCGACCGCAGAGCGGGGTAGGAGGTATCGGGTCTGCTTCCGACGGAACGCTCGATACCGAGATATTCGTAAAACTCCATAATCGAGCCGGGAACCACCGAGTGAAACGCGTTTATTGTCGGCAGTCCCAAATACATACCGGTATTGTCTACGCCGCCGTAAACGTCCACCCGGTAATCGCCGGTATCGGGCAGGTCGACCTGGCCTTCGATAAGGTGGTCTATCATTACTTCCTTTATTTCGTACGAATGCGAGCGCCCGGTCGCTATAAACACGTTGCCGTAAACTATCGAGACCACCGCGACCGCGGCGACGGAAGCGTTAAGGAATTTTTTGAGGTTCTTCTTTCTTAACGACAGCAGTATCGCCGCCACGGCAAGGCTTATTATCGCTATGCCGCAGGAGGTGAAAAACCGCGCGATATAGGTGGTGTCCTTCGGGCTTGTGAAAAGTCCGAAAACGGTTTTACCGTCAACCTTTTGCGGGAAGAAGCCGATTACCGCCGCAAAGGCGAGGGTAATACCGAGGGTCCAGCCGAAACCGTAGCGGAAATCAGCCTCTTTGTCCTCGAACATTTCGGCGGTCATAAGGCACATAAGAAGTATCGGCATATAGAACCAGCGCGCGTAATAAGAGGTGTTAAAGGCGTAAAACGCGCTGTTGAGTATCGGCACCATAGCCATAAATATACAAATGCCGATAACGCGCCTCAACCAGTTGTTTTTCTTGGTTCTGAAAAAGGCGAAAACGCCGGTCATACCAAAGAGCGGCAACCAGCCGCCGAGCGACGACCACTTGACGTTTGCCTGCGGGAAGAATACCGGGCGCGCCGGCAGGTCGGGCGGGAAGAAAAAGCATTGGATAATATTCGTGTAAATGCTCTCCTTGCCGTATACTATCGCGCTCCAACCGTTCATAAAATCGGTTATCCGGCTGTTGCCGGTAATGGCAAGTATGGCGGGAATAAGCAGTACCGCCGACATGAGCAGTCCCGCCACCGCCTCAAACGCGAGACCGAAAAATCTCGAAAGAGTAAGTCTGATATTTCCGGAAAGGACGCGGACCGTAAAGTAAATAAGGCAAAACACCGCCATACCGAAAAAGAAAAAGTAGTTTGCCGCCGCGCAAAGCGCTACCGTAACGGCGAAAGCGCCGCGCCGGTTTTCGGTTATGAGCAGTTCGAGACTTAAAAGCAGAAGCGGGAAAAGTATTATTGCCTCGTGAAAATGATTAAAGAAGATATTGTATACCGAGAATCCCGAAAAAGCATAAAGAATGCCGCAAAGACTCGCTGTTTCCGGCAGCTTGGTAAAGCGGCGTATAAAAAGATAGGCGGTAAGCGCCGCGAGGGCAAATTTGAGAATGAGAAGCGGACCCATAAGGTAGGGTACAAAAGAGTTCGGGAAGGGCAGGGTCAGATAGAAAAACGGACTGCCCAAAAGATAAAACGCGTAAGAGCCGATAAAGTTGGCGCCGAGGTCGGTATTAAAATTCCAGTAGATGTTGCCTTCTCTGACAGCCTTATGGCAAAGCTGATAAAATGGTATCTGCTGAACGTTGAAATCGCCGAAAAAGGTGAAATATCCCTCGCTCATTATCATATACGGAACAAAAAGCGCCGCGGCGATGCCGAGCGAAACCAAAAAGGTAAACAGCTTTTTTTCTTTTTGTTTTCCTAAAACGGATACTTTTTCACGGGAAAAATCCACCGGTACACCTTCTTTTGTAAATTGTTATTGATATTATACCAAAAAATGTTATAATATTCAAGAAAAGAGATAAAACTAACGGAGAAAAAAGATGAAAAGCCATTTTTACGCAATGCTTTCGAGAATGAAGAATATTTACCGCTGGGGGCTTATGCGGAACACGCGGCGGGAGAATCTGAGCGAACACAGTCTTGAAGTGGCGTTTGTCGCCCACGCGCTCGCCGTTATAAGAAACCGCCGGCTCGGCGGAAACGTCGATGAGAACAGAATCGCCGTCGCCGCCATGTTTCATGATACGAGTGAAATAATCACCGGCGATATGCCCACGCCCATAAAGTATTATAACGCGGATATCAAATCGGTATACAAGGATATTGAAAACGTCGCGCAGGACAGACTGCTGTCGCTTCTGCCCGAAGATTTAAGGGATGAATACGCCGGACTTTACAGTCCCGACGAAGAGGAAAAAAAGATAATAAAAGCGGCGGACAAAATATCCGCGCTTATTAAGTGCATAGAGGAAACGTCGAGCGGCAACCGCGAATTTGAAGCGGCAAAGGAATCGACGCTTAAAGCCGTTAAAGAAATGAAACTTCCTGAAGCTGAAATCTTCCTTGACGAATTTATCGGCAGTTTCTATCTCCCGATAGACGAAATGAAATAGAATAAACAGAAAGGGGAAAACTATGTATCCGTTATTGCTCAATACCTATACCGCCTCGGGCGAATGCGTAAGACCCGCGACCGACAGAAAAGCGGTCTTAAAAACGCCGGAATGCTTTTTGCTTTCGGGCAGGGATATGGGTGAAAGCGTCGTGAAAAACGGCGAGTTTGCGGGGCTTGGCTTAAACGAAGTGTTTACGCGCCTCAAAATAAAATTTCAAAAGACGGGCGACAGTTTCCCCGTCACGGTTAAACTGCTTAATACCGAAAACCGTCTGCCCGTAAAGGTTTACCCCGACGATGAATACGCCGTGCTTCACGGTGAGCGCGCCGGCAAGGTTTCGCTTCTTTATATAGCCGACTGCGACGGGGGCGCCGAGGTGGTTTACGGACTTTCGCGCAACGTTTCGCCGGAGGAGCTTCAAAATCGGGTGCAAAACGCGACCCTTGCGGCGGTATGCAATTTCGTAAACGTTCAAAAAGGCGACGTTTTCTTTATCCCGCCCGGCGTTGTGTTCAGTGTGGGCGGCGGCATTGTCGCTTTGGAAATTTCCACCAACAGCGATGCCGAATATATAATTTCCGATTACGGCAAAACGTCGGCTTCATCGCGCCCGCCTCAGATAAACCGCGCGCTCGAAGTTATGAAAAACCGTAAGATAAACATCCGTTACGGCAACGTCGGCGATATTACGCTCTATCCTTTCGGAACGATAAGGGAACTCGGCTTCTGCGAGCTGTTCAGGTCCGAGCTTATAACAATGGACGGTAATATCGGCTTTTACGAGGATGAAAACATCATCTCGGTAATACTGACCTCGGGCGAGGTCGATATGTCGTACCCGTCGGGTACGATGCACCTTAAAGCGGGTGACAGCGTCATTATTCCCTACGGAGTACGCGCCCGGCTTTCGGGAAAGGCGGAAGTTGTTTACACGAAATTTTAAGATATAAAAAAACGGCGGCGGAAGCTCTTTTTTGAGCTTCCGCCGAATTTATTTTTTCAGATATTCAAGCGCCGCGTCTTTCGCTTGTCTGTACATATAAAGCGTGCCGGATAAAACGAGGGGAAGCCCCGTTTCTTTCGCCGCCGCCACCGCCTGACAGACGCCTTTTTCGATACTGTCGCAGGGCGTCGCGTCAACGCCCAGTGAAGCGAAAACGCGGGCAAATTTCCCGCAGGGCAGCGCCCTTAGAGTTTCAGGCGTTACCGTAAAGACATGCTCGGTTAAAGGCGATAAGGTTTCGGCTATGAGAGAATAGTCCTTATCAGCCATAACGCCGGCAAGGAGAATGACGCGCGAGCCGAGCAGAACGCGTATGTTTTCAGCCAGTGCCGCCGCGCCCTCGGCGTTGTGAGCGCCGTCGTAAACCGTCAGGGGGCTTTTGCTTATTACCTCAAACCGTGCGTCCCATTTCGCTTTTTTCACGCCGGCGATAATATCTTTGTTTTTTATCGGCAGTCCGCGGGATTTAAGCACCTCCGCCGCGGTTATCGCCACGGCGGCGTTATCCGCCTGGTAAACTCCGGCAAGCGACAGCCGCACTTCGCCGTAAGGCGGCATATCAAACCGGCAACCGTCGAGCGAAAAAGCTTTGCCGGTCAGCTTGCCGTAATCGACCTCGGTAACCGGCGCGTTTTTGCTTTCGGCGATACCGAGTATGGCGCTTTTCGCCGCTTCGCCGCACCGCGCTAAAACGAGCGGTATGTCCGGTTTTATTATTCCGCCCTTTTCGGCGGCTATTTTTTCCTCTGTGTCGCCTAAAACCGCCTTGTGGTCAAGGCTTATGCCGGTTATGACCGCGGCGAGCGGTTTTTCTATTATGTTGGTCGCGTCAAGCCTGCCGCCGAGCCCCGTTTCGAGCACCACGGCGTCGCACTTTTCTTCCCTGTAATAAACAAACGCGGCGGCGGTTATTATCTCAAACTCGGTGGGGCGGTCGGCCATACGGTCCGCGCAGGTCTTTACCTTTTCTATAATCCCGGCAAGCCGCCTTTTCGGTATCGGCTTTCCGCATACGCGTATTCTTTCCTCAAAAAAAGAGACGAAAGGCGAGGTATAAAGTCCGGTTTTAAGTCCCGCCGACGTAAGTATTTCCGAAAGCATTGAACAAACCGAGCCCTTGCCGTTTGTTCCGGCAACGTGAATGAAATCAAGACCTTTTTGCGGGTCGCCGAGCAGGCGGCACAGTTCTCTTATACGTTCAAGTCCCGGTTTACTGCCGAAAAAGCCGACGGCGTGTATGTAATCGAGTGCTTCCTTGTAGGTTATACCCATTATTTTTCCTCCGGGCTTTCAGCCGTCATCCGCAGAATCTTCCTTACGGGGTCTGAAATTCTTATAAGCAGTGGGATAATAACTATCTGTACGGGTATCATCAGGGAATATTCGAGTATTCTGTAAAGAAACCAGCCCCAGTACGTTTTGCTGTCATAAAGCATACTGACCCAGGCGGTGTTTATAATAAGACCGAACAGTATGCAGTTTATAATCACGGCGGCAAGAATATTCGGAAGCAAAGGCACGCGCTTTCTTGAAAGTATTAAAGAGAAGCTTCCGCGCTCGCTTTCGCGCCTTATGTTTATCGGATTCTTGCAAAGCAGGAAGCCGCTTACAATACCCATTAAGGCGGCGCAAGCCGTAAAGCCGGGGTGATACGGACCTATCGGGAAGATAACGGCGCCCAAAAGATCGGATGTCGCGTATACCGCCGCGCCTATCCAGGGTCCGAAAGCTATCGCCGCGAGGGTGGGCGGAACGAAAGCAAAACCGATTTTCAGTCCCGCCGTGTTTATCGAGCAAAATCTGTTGAGTACGATTTCGAGCGCGACAAGCACCGCCGAGACCGAAACGAGCGTGATAACTTTTTTTCTGCTTTTCATAAAATAAACCTCCTGTCATCCGTACTAACAGATAATAGGAGGTTTGCTTCTATCATTGCCAGCGGGATGCGACGCCGCCACCGCGCGAATTCGCTTCGTCCGCGCGGCAACTCCCCGTCCGCACGGCACTTTACGCGACAGCGTCTACTCTGTTTTTTAATATTATAAACCTTTTTTATCGCTTGTCAACTGTAATTTGCCGGTATTTTTAAGAATTTCGGCTTTAAGTACGGCAACCTGGGTTTTGGAATCGGGAATCTCGCCGTCAAGCACCAGCTTTACCGCTTTATTGAGCGGCATTTTTACAAGATTTATAAATTCATCCTCGTCGGGTTCGGCTTCGCCGTAGGAAAGGTCGGTCGCCGCGTACATATATATAACCTCGTCGGTATAGCCGGGCGAGGGGTAGAGAGTACCGAGCGGGATATAGTTTTTCGCCGAGGCTCCGGTTTCCTCTTTAAGTTCGCGCATACCGCAGACAAGCGGGTCGCTGTCGCCGTCCTTATCGCGTTTTCCGGCGGGTATTTCGAGCGTTTCTTTCATATAAGGATAGCGAAACTGTTTTACGAGCAAAACGTTGCCCTTCTCGTCAATCGGCAGTACGCCCACACCGCCGGGGTGCTCTATGACCTCTCTTTGCGCGGTCTTGCCGTCGGGCAAAACGGCGGTATCAAGCCGCAGGTTTATTATGCGGCCGCGGTATACGTGCGTCGAGTCTTTTTGTTTTTCGGTTGTAATCATAACAGTATTACCTTTCATATATATTTTAGTAAATAACATCCGGTGGTGCTTAAAATGTCGCGTCTTACAAAAAGTGAAAATTACGGTTACCGTGATATAAACAATATCATAGATACCCTTTGCGGAAAATACGCTTGCCTTGAAAAGTTCGAGGCGGGCAAAAGCGTTGCCGGCAGGAGTATTAACGCCGTGCGCCTGTCTTACGGGCAGACCTACACTCTCTTTGCCGCCGCCTTTCACGGCAGCGAGCATATAACCGGCAATATCTGCCTTATGTTTCTTGAAGAGCTTGCCGAGGCGTACGAAAACGGAGGCTCGCTCGAAGGGATAAATATACGTCGCGCGCTCGAAGGGCGAGGGGTCATATTCGTACCGCGGGTAAACCCCGACGGCTGTGAAATAGCCCTTTTCGGCGCGTCCGCCGCCGGAAGCCGCGCCGGTGAGATAACCAAACAGTGCGGCGGCGACTTTTCACATTGGAACTCGAATCTGCGCGGTATCGATATAAACCATAATTTTGACGCGGATTTCGCCGGGCTTAAAAAGCGCGAAGCGGAAGAGGGGATATTTACCGCGGGAAAGGGACGTTTCGGCGGAAGCCGACCCGAAAGCGAGCCTGAAACCGCGGCACTCGTATCGCTTTGCAAAAAAGAGAATATACATCACGTCTGCGCCATGCATACGCAGGGCGAGGTGATTTACTGGGGATATAAAGAGCATTGCGTAAGCCGCAATAAGCAAATGGCGAAAATACTCGCCGCAACAAGCGGCTACGCGCTCAATACCCCGGTCGGTGCTTCCTTTGGCGGCGGATTCAAGGACTGGTTTGTGTCTTATTTTGACCGCCCGGGTTTTACCGTGGAGTTCGGGAGAGGCAGAAATCCGCTCGATACGGCAAAGGCGCTCGAAATATATCTCAAAGCCAGGGAAATGCTGACCGTCTGCGCGATACTGTAATTCTAACAAAAATCGCGGCGTTTTTCAATACCGCGCCGCATTGTTTCGGTAAAAAGCGCGACCGGTGCGAGAAATGTCAAAATTTGACATTAAAAAGTTCTTGACACCGGCATACTTTTGTGATATCATAATATTGGTACCGTAAATGTCAAAATTTGACATTTTGGCGGCTTCAAAACAAAGAATATCGGCAATAAGGATACGAAAGGAGAATTTTTTATGGGTAAATATTTCGGTACAGACGGCTTCCGCGGCAAGGCGGGTGTTGACCTCACGGCGGAACACGCTTTCAAAATCGGTCGGTTCCTCGGTTGGTACTATAAAAAGAAAAACAACGGCGGCGACGCACGCATAGTAATAGGCAAGGATACGAGGCGTTCTTCGTATATGTATGAAAACGCTTTGGCTTCCGGCATTATTTCTTCGGGCGCCGACGCTTATCTTTTGCACGTTACTACCACGCCCTGCGTAAGTTACATCACTCATACCGAGAGATTTGACTGCGGCGTTATGATTTCGGCTTCGCATAATCCTTTTTCGGATAACGGCATTAAGCTTATGAACGGCGAAGGCGAAAAGATGGATGACGAGCTTCAGGACGAAATCGAGAAGTATATTGACGGCGAGCTTGAAGAAATCCCCTTCGCCTCGGGCTACAAGATAGGTAAAACCATTGACTATTACACCGGCAGAAACCGTTATATCGGCTTCCTTACCGGACTTGCCACGCGTTCGTTTGAAAAACACAGAATAGCCATCGACTGTTCAAACGGTTCGTCCTGGATGATAGGCAGGGCTGTTTTTGAGGCGCTGGGCGCAAAGGTAAACGTTATCAACGCCGAGCCTAACGGCTTCAATATCAACGCGGCGTGCGGTTCTACTCATCCCGAGGGCTTGCAGAAATACGTTAAGGATAATACCCTTGATATAGGTTTCGCTTTTGACGGCGACGCCGACAGGTGTTTGGCGGTCGATGAAAACGGCGAACTCGTAAACGGCGATAAAATTATGTTTATCTGTGCGAAATACTTAAAAGAGCGCGGGAAACTGCCTTCAAACACGGTAGTTACGACAATTATGTCCAACTTCGGTCTTTACAAAGCGCTTGACCGCGAGGGTATCGCCTACGAAAAGACCGCCGTCGGCGACCGTTACGTTTATGAAAATATGAAGGCGAACGACCATCTTATCGGCGGCGAGCAGTCGGGACACATTATTTTCCGCAAATACGCTCACACCGGCGACGGTATCCTTACCGCGGTTATGCTTATGGGCGTTCTGATAGATACCCAGTTACCGCTCAGCGTACTTGCCGCCAAGTGTGAAATGTATCCGCAGGTGCTTAAAAACGTTAAGGTCGACGATAAAGACGCTACGCTTAACGACCCGGCGGTAAAGGCGGCGGTTGACGCGGCGACTGAGGAGCTCGGCGACAACGGCAGAGTTTTGCTCCGCAAGAGCGGTACCGAACCGGTACTGCGCGTTATGAGCGAGGCGGGCAGCGACAGCGAATGCGAAAAGCACGTTGACAACATCATCGCGGCTATGGAAAAATCGGGACATTTAATTGAGGTGAAACAGTAATGAACGTTAAAATCAAAGACCTTTACGACCTTGAACAAACCAAAGCGGCAAAGTATTTAGAGCAGTTTACCTATCCGTGGGAGGCGCTTGCCGGCATATCCGATTTTATTATCGAACTCGGCAAAAGTCTTCCGGCTGACGAGTACGACGAGGTGTCGGAAAACGTATGGATAGCCAAAGACGCGAAAGTCTTTAAGTCCGCTTCAATTACCGGCCCCTGCATTATCGGTCATAAGACCGAGGTCAGACAGTGCGCCTTTATCCGCGGCAGCGCGCTTATCGGCGATAACTGCGTAGTGGGCAACTCGACCGAGATAAAGAACGTTATCATATTCAATAATTCCCAGGTGCCGCATTACAACTACGTCGGCGACTCGATTTTAGGCTTCCACGCTCATATGGGCGCCGGAAGTATAACGAGCAACGTAAAAGCGGATAACAAAAACGTCGTCGTAAAGAACGAGGGCGAAATGCTCGAAACCGGTCGCAGAAAAGTCGGCGCCATGCTCGGCGACTATGCCGATATCGGTTGCGGCAGCGTACTCAACCCCGGCGTTGTTATCGGCAGACATACAAACGTATATCCTTTGTCCTGCGTTCGCGGAGTAGTTCCGCCTAACAGCATTTACAAGGGCAAAGACAATATTGCAGAAAAATATTAAGGAAAGAGGAAAAAATCATGAAAGTAATTGTTTGTGAAAACTATGAGGCAGTAAGCAAAGCGGGCGCCGACATTATGGAGAAGGTCATCCGCGAAAACCCCGAATGCACGATAGGTCTCGCCACGGGTTCAAGCCCGGTCGGTATGTACAACGAGCTTTCCCGCCGTTGCCACGAAGAGGGTCTTGACTTCTCGCGCGTTCATTCCGTCAACCTTGACGAGTACGTAGGTCTTGAACCCACTCACGACCAGAGTTACCGTTATTTTATGGACGATAATCTTTTCAACCATATAAATATCGATAAGGCGAACACCTACGTTGCAAAGGGCGTAGGCGATACCGAGGCAAACCTTAAAGAATTCAACGCTGTTCTTGATAAAGCGGATATCGCGGTTCAGGTTTTAGGCGTAGGTCCCGACGGTCACCTTGGCTTTAACGAGCCGGGCGAGGTGCTTTATGATAAAGCTCATAAGGAAGTTCTCGATGAGTCTACTATTGACGCCAATGCCCGCTTCTTCGCTTCACGTGACGACGTTCCGCGCTATGCGTTCACAATGGGTATGGGCAATATTATGCGCGCCAAGAAGCTTCTTATGATAGTAAGCGGCGACAAGAAGGACGCTATGAAGAAACTGCTTATCGAAGACAAAATCGACCCGAAATGCCCCTGTACGTTTATGCGTATGCACAGAGACGCCACCGTTATCCTCGAAAAGAGCCTTGCGGATGCTATCGGTTATAAATACTGATATCGGTATTCTGTAAAACAAACACCGCCGGAAAAATGCCGGCGGTGTTTGTTATATAATAATATTTGTTGACATAAATATATATACCGTGATATAATTTGGACGAATAGAGGTCTCAAAAAGAGGCTTATAAGAGGAGGATTTTCCATGGCAAAACGTTGTGCAAATTGCAGTGCTGTTTTTATGAACGATGACGTTAAGTTTTGCGCGAAATGCGGTTCGCCGAATTTTGTGCCGGTACAGGCATCCCCCGAAGCGGAAACCCCCGCGCAGCCGGAAATAGTTGAAGAGGCGGTTGCGGCTCCAACCACAAAACTTTTCACAGAAGAAACTCCCGCGGTTCCGGCAGAGCCGGCGGTTCAGGAGGCTCCCGCGGCTCCGGCAGAGCCGGCGCCTGTTCAGGAAACCGCACCGACGGATGAATGGGCGAGTATGTCCGCGGAGATACAGAATGAGAGACCGGCGTTTGACGCCGCTCCCGCGGTTGAAGGCGCGCCCGCATACGGCGCCGCTCCCGTGTTTAACGGCGCACCCGCATACGGCGCCGCTCCCGCGTTCGATACTGCCGAGCCGGTAAAAACGAAGAAAAAAATAATAACTCCGAAAAGATTGGTGCTCTCCGGTATAGCGGTCGCTCTGGCGGCGGTACTGGTATTTACCAACGTCGGATATATTATAGTCGCCACGCTTACAAAGTGGATCGGCTCCGATAAAGCGTATATGCATACTGTCGAAAAGCATGCCGTAAGCAGTTACGCGGCTACGATAGCCGATTATTACGAAGACTATCTTGCGGATAATATCGACAACGCGAGAATTGAGAGCAGCGTATCGGTAAGCCTCGGCAAGCAGGCAAAAAGCCTTGCTAAAATGTATGATATAGACCTCGGCAGTCTTGACGAGGCGGGCTTTAACGTTGTTTTCAACAGCAAGGGCGACAGAATGCTTTATACTCTCGCGCTTACCATGGGCGGCGATGAAATCGTCGGCGCGGAAATGATTTTTGACGGCAAAGAGGGCGCGGCGTTTGTTTCACTCAAAGAGTTGACCGATAAGGTGCTTAAAGTTGAAATACCCGAGGAATCGGGGATCGATACCGCGAAATATAAAGACGCTATCGAGAAGATTTTACCGAAGCCGTCAACCGTTGAGAAAATTGTTAAAAAGTACGCGAAAATCGCGATAGATGAGATTAAGGACGTTGACGTCAGTTCGGAAACCGTTGAAATAGACGAACTTTCTCAGAAACTCACCGTCGTTGAATACAGAATCAGTCAGGAGACGCTTTGCAACATGGCTCTTGAGATGATAAAAGCGGCGAAAAAAGACAGTACCGTTAAAAAGGTTATAAAGAACGTTGAAGAAGGCCTTGAGGATATGGACGCCGACCTGCCTGTCGACCTTTACGATGAATTCATCGACGTGTTGGAGGAACTCGAAGACGAAATCGACGCCGATTCCGCGTCGGATGAAACTATCTTTACGGTTTATTCTTACGTTAACGGCAGTCACGAGGTAGTCGGCCGCAAGGTCGCTCAGGGCGAGGACGGCGACAAAAAATACGGTTATCTTACCATACACGACGGCAAAAAATATGAAACCGAAATAGATCTCGGCGCAGTTTACTGCTACGGCAGCGGCACCGAAAAGAGCGGCAAGAGAACCGGCGAATATACCGTATATTCGGGAAGTCAGGAAATCGCGATATTCGAGTTTGAAAACGTTGATACGAAAGCAATCAAAAAAGGCGAAATAAAGGGTACTTACCGACTCAAGCCCGGTAAAGAGTTAAGATCCATGCTGGCAAAAGGGATTTCGGACAGCAGTATCAAAAGAATCGTTAAAACACTTGATTTTGCGCTTGAAATCAACGCGGATGTAACTAAAAAAGAGGGTAAAGTTTCCATCGGTTTACTAATTGACGACGCTGAATTCGTTACGCTTAATATCAAGACTAAGCGCACCTCCGGCGAGAAGATCAAACTGCCCGATGATGACGATACCGTCGACGCGACCGACACCGACGAAATCGAAGAATTCCTCGAAGACCTCGATTTTGACAGCGTATTGAGGAAGCTGAGAAAGTCAGGATTACCTGAGGAAATCGTTGACGCAATAGAAGAAATAGTCGAAGACCCGAGCAGATATATATTCGGTTTCGGAAAAAAAGCATATTCGGCTTACGACTATAATAAATATTATGACGATGAAGACGCCGTCTACTTTGATGAAGAAGCCGACGGTGATTGGGATTGGTAAAGTAGTTTTTACCGCTGAATAATCGCATTTTTAGCAGGCACTGATACTTTATTGGTGCCTGCTTTTTAGAGGTAAATATGGTAATCGATATTGAAAACATTTCAAAAAAATACGGTAAAAGGCAAGTGCTGACCGACGTTACGTTCAGCGCGAAAAGCGGCGAATGTATAGGCATTATCGGCGCCAACGGCTGCGGGAAATCTACCCTGCTTTCAATACTCGCCGGTGTTCAGCGGGCGGACGGCGGCAAGTTTTTATGCGACGGAAAAGATTTGCTTACACGAGACGATTTGAGAAACCGCGCCGTCGGCTACGTTCCGCAGGGAACGCCGCTTCTTGACGAGCTGAACGCTTACGACAACCTGTTTTTATGGTACGATAAAGCGACGCTTGAAAAGGAACTTGCGGGCGGTATGCTCGATACACTTGGCATAAACGAGTTTCTTAAAGTGCGGGTATCGCGTATGTCGGGCGGCATGAAAAAAAGACTGTCGATAGGCTGCGCACTGGCGCATTATCCGCCGGTGCTTTTGCTCGACGAGCCGATGTCGGCACTCGATATCGCCTGTAAGCAGAAAATCAAAGATTATCTTAAAGAGTATAAAACCAAGGGCGGAATACTTATTCTTGTCACCCACGATACGTTAGAGCTCGAGCTTTGCGACAGGTGCTATATAATAAAAGACGGAAAGACTGTTCCGTTTAAGTTTTCGGGGGACACCGAGGAACTGGTGCGCGAGATATCATGAAATATTATAAGCTTCACCTTAAAAAGACCTTTCGCGTTCTGCCGGTTTTGCTCACCGTCGCCGCGGTTCTGCTTTCGGTATTGCTGGTGATATTTGTTAAAACGCGGGATATGAGCCGTGAAGAAAACGAAAACAGATTTACAATAGGCGTTGTCGGCGATACGGGCGGCTCTTTTTTTCAGTTCGGTTTTGAAATGATAAAATCGGTAGACCCCTCGAGGTTTACCATAGAACCGATACTTATGGATGAGGAAACGGCAAAAAAGAAGCTTTTGACCTCGGAAATCAAAGCGTATTTCGTTATACCGAAAGGATTTATGAGAGCCGCGAATTACGGCGAGATTATACCCATACGCTATTATTCGACGCCCTCCGCCGTGGACGTTTCAACTATTATAAAGGATGAAATTACGAAAATAGTTGAAACGGTACTGCGCGAATCGCAAAAGGGCGTATTCGGGCTCGGCTATCTGCTCGACGATTACGGCTATGAGGATATATCCGAAGAGCAAATGGACGCTTTCAATATCGAGTACATAGACCTGATAGTCAGCCGTAATGATATGGTGAAAACCGAGACCGCCGGTATAACGTCGGGGCTTGGGTTGTTTGAATATCTCGCTGTCGGTATATCGGTTTATCTGATTCTAATAATGATAATACCGCTCGTTTGCTCGAATGCCGGGCGGGACAGGTCGTTCTTCGCCGTTATGAAAAGCAAAGGGGTAAGCGCGTTTCGTCAGGTCTTTGCGGAAAACGCGGCGCTGTTTACCGCGCTCATCTTTGCCGTTTTCGTTTTGGCGGGACTGCCGGTTGCGGCAAGCGCGCTGTTTGATATCGCCGGTAGCGGCGGTCTTAAAATCAGCGCCGCGGCGATAGTTTTCGGCGTTATTCCCGTCTTGATACTCGCGTCCTCTTTTGCTTACTTTATGTTTGAACTGTTCGGGAATATTATTTCCGCGGTCACGGGGTATTTTTTTATAACTACCGGCATGTGTTATATCTCCGGTTGCATTTATCCGCTTTACGCCATGCCGTCGGCTTTGAGAAAAATAGCTTATTTTACGCCGACCGGTGAAGCGAGAATGCTTATCAGTTCCTTTTTGCTGGAAGAAAGCCCGACAGTTCCGTTTTTGGCGGTAATGCTTTTTTCCGCTCTGTTTTTCGCTTTGAGCGTATTCGTGCGCAACCGTTGTCTTAAGAGAGGGGGAGCGTAAAATGGCGTGGTTTTTCAAGTGGTTTTTCTTCCTCTCAAAGCGGCTTTATAAAAACGCGGCTTTTATAATCATCGTTTTGCTTATCCCGCTTTCGGCGCTTGCCTTTGAATTATCGGCGAAAAAGCCGGTGGGCTTCGTGAGTATCGCTATAGTAAACGAGGCGAAGGGAGGTATAGGCGAAGAAATAATTGAAACGCTCAAAGCCGATTCGGTAGTTACAAGCGTTATCGAATACGGCGACGAGAAAACCGCGGTCGAGGACCTGAACGCGGGCAAAATCGATACCGTATGGGTGCTGCCCGCGGATATTGAAGAGCGTATCGAAAAATATGTAAAATACCCGGGGAAGGACAATTATCTTGCGCGTGTGATAATAACCGAAGAAAACGTTAAAATACGGCTTGTAAGGAAAAAACTCTTCGGCGCGGTATTCCCGTACGTATCAAGAAGCTTTTATCTTAACAGGGTAAAAAACAGCGAAGAGTTTGATTTATCCGATATAAGCGATGCGAAAGCGCTTAGGTATTACGATAACTTTTTCAGCGGTGGCGAGCTGTTTGATTTCGCGCCGCCCGGCGGTTCTACGGTCAGGGAAAACGAGAAAAACATACTGGTTTCCCCGATAAGAGGACTGCTTTCGGCGGTTGTTATGCTTTGCGGCTTTGCGGGGGCTATGCTCTTTATCCGCGACAATAAAAACGGCGTTTTTTCGCGCGCAAAGAGTTCGTCGAGAGTGCTCATTTCCTTTGCCTCGCAGTTTACCGCCGTGCTCAATATATCCGTGTTTGTGTTTGTCGCCGTCTTTGCGCTGGGCGTGAATACGGCGGTCTGGCGCGAAGCGGTGATACTGCTCATATTCTCAATAAACGCGTCGCTGTTTTGCACGTTGCTCGGGCAAATAATCAAAAACTTAAACGTTTACGCCTGCGCGGCAACCTTCCTCACAATAGCGCAGATGGCGATTTGCCCGATATTTTTCGGCTTTCAGTTTCAATACTATCCGCAGCTGCTGTTCCCGAACACCTACTATATAAACTCGGTCCATAATAACGCTTATCTGGTTTATTCGCTGATTTACTGCGCGGTACAAAGCGCCATGTTTTGCATACTTTATATGAAAAAACGCCGGCAGGTGTGAGCAAACGCATAAAAACCGGGCGGATTCCGTTTTTGGAATCCGCCCGAATTTTATTTTACGGTTATTTATTAGCCAACCGGTCTTTTGCGCTATCCGGAGCACTATTCATCGCCGCGCTACGGTAGATATTACTTGTTAAAATTGAAAAAAGCAGTATCAAACGCGCTCGGGTTGTAAATGAAGACAACTAAATCATAGCCCTCTTTTTTCGCTAATTCAACAAGTGATGAATTATAGTATCTTAAATCACAGATATCCAATTGCTTACAGGTCGTGCTCATAAATGCGCAAATCGGCAACGCAAACGAATCTTTTACAACCAGGATCTTTTTTTCATTTTCGGCAAGGTTGTTTTTTATGCTTACAAAACTTGTGTCCGAGCCGCAATAGCAACCCCAGCTCAGTTCTTTATAGTTGCCCTTCATAAACGTTTCGTAACCGTTTATCAACGCATGCCGGAAGTCGCCTGAATACGTTACGGTTTTTTGAGAGACGTAATTGCGAACAAAGTCTGTTTCAAATTTCGGGGTGATCAGGGCAAAATTGTCTTTTCCGACGTAATATTTGCCTACTCTTACTCCGGAAGAGCCGAGATAAGAATTTTTCAGTATATTGAAATTCCAGTTGTCCCGATCAAACAAATCGGGGTTTATTGAAAATGAAAAATTCGAATTGATATACGAGCAAATGCTTTGGTAACATAAGAAGGCGGATTCGGCGGTCCAGTGATGGTCAGTTTTGAAAAACACGTCGTCACGTTTTATCGAATCGTCTTTTTCGATGATCTCATTGAAATCTATATAATCAATTTTATCGCCGATCAAACTTTTCATTTTTTTAATTCTGCTATCGGAATAATCCGCGTCTAAACTGATAGGAACTTTAACTCCCGAGTGATATTTTTGCGGTACCTGAACGTACAAAATGTCGGTGTTTTGAGACGACAGTAGCGATTTCAACTCTATTAACGAGTTTGCATATGCGTCGATATCCTCATTTGAATAATTACGCTTCGAGTTGCTGACGGTAACGGAATTTGCGGTATAAAGTTTATTGTCGTTTCCTTTTACAATAGTTCCGGTAAATCCGTTAGTGGGAATTACGCGTTTGCCCATTGCTTTTTGCAGTAATCCGAAAAAATCAACGCATTTTTCTTTTACAATAATATTGTCGTTAAACGCGCTTTCATACGCCGTGATATAGGAACGCGCCTTAGAATTTACCGAATTGTCGGTCACGTAACTTTCGCTGTTTCTCATTACGTTCCAGGCAATGTCTTTGACGTGGGTCAGTACCGTTCCGGCAAAAACAACGGTTATAAAAGCAATGAATGTTATTGAAACGATAAAATCTTTGTTTTTTAAATATTTCATAGTTCACCGCCTTAAAAGTTGAAATATATGAAGGGATTATACGTTCCTCTTACTATATAGGAAACCGAAACGGCAAAGACCAGGATAAGAAAAACGTTTTTGATCCATTCGTTTTTTCTAATATACTTATAAACCGGCAGATCGGAAGAGCACACGTCTGAACTCCAGTCACA
>JAFZIW010000104.1 GCA_017554125.1 Clostridia bacterium
ACATCACTGCCCGTAACCTCGGGAACCGAAATCGATACGTGTTTGAGTTCGTCCTCGCTGTACTGCGGCTCGATACCGAGATACGGCAGTATATCGGTCATGATTCTTGAACCGACCGGCGCCGAAATAACGCCGCCGTAATAGCTGTGACCGTGAGGTTCGTCAAGCATAACGTAAATTGCTATCTGGGGATCGTTTATCGGCACGATACCGATATACGAGCCGATATAATAACCGCGATTACCCGTTTCAACTATTTTTACCATTTTTTGCGAGGTACCGGTCTTACCGCCGACTCTGTAACCTGCGACGATACCGTTTTTAGCGCCGTTCTGAACAACGTATTCAAGTAGCGTTCTCATTGTTTCTGAGGTGCTTTTTGAAATAACCTGACGCTTATAATCGGTCGACATGGTTTTAACGACTTTGCCTTCGCTGTCAATTATTTTTTCAACAACATGGGGCTGTACGAGATATCCGCCGTTTACCGCCGCCGCCGCCATTGTTATCATCTGTATCGGCGTTACGTTGAAGGTTTGACCGAATGATGATGAAGCAAGCTCCGTCGGTCCCATTTTTTCTTCCGTATGATATTTCGGAAGCGCTTCGCCCGGCAAATCAATACCGGTCTTTTCCGCCATACCGTACGCCTTAAAGTATTTTGAAAATACGCTTTGCCCTATAAGCTGACCGATTTGTATGAAAGCCGGGTTACAGGAATTTGATATCGCCTTTGCAAGGGTCTGAGTTCCGTGGCCGCCGGCATGGTGGCAATGGTAAGCGTTACCCGCGACGACAAAGGTATAATTACAGGTAAAAACGCTGTTGACGTTGATAAGTCCCTCTTCAAGAGCGGTTGAGGCGGTAAAGATTTTGAACACCGAGCCGGGTTCGTACGTATCCGAAACCGCCTTGTTACGCCACTGGCGGTTAAGAAGCTCTTTTCGTAAATCGGATTTTTCCTCTTCGGGGGCGGCGTCGACCTTTGCCTGATCCGTCGCCGACAGCGTAAACGGAGAATTCGGATTAAAGTCACCGCTTACCGCCATGCCGAGTATAGCGCCCGTGTTTACGTTCATAGCGATTACCGCGCCGCGCTCCGCAATATCGTTTTCTTCCACCGCGGCGTCAAGATATTTTTCGCAAACGTACTGGATATAAGAATCAAGCGTGGAAACAAGTGAATTACCCTGTCTTGCCTCTTCGACCTTTTCGTAAGTAAAAGGCATATCGGTACCCTTTGCGTTTTTTGCCGCGACAACCCTTCCCGCAATGCCGGTAAGTTCGTTATCGTAATACTGTTCAAGGCCCGCAAGCCCCTGATTATCGTCGCCCACAAAGCCGAGCACGCAGGACGCGAGCGAATCGTTCGGGTAATAGCGTTTTGTCGTTTCGTCAATTCCTACGTATTTCGTCAAATCGTACTCTTTATTCCCGGAAATAAACTCGCGCACTTTATCAGCGGTTTCTTTTTCTACTCTTTTTTTCAGAATGACGTAATAAGACGACTGGTCGATTTTGTTTTCGATATCCGAGACTTCTGTTTCGAGTATTTCGGAAAGACCAACAGATATGATTTCACGAATTTTTTTAACGTCGCTCGTGTTTTTCTCTTTGTTGATGCTGTTAGGTTTGACGTATACGGTCCAGGCGGTAGCGCTGGTCGCAAGCAGATTCATATTGCGGTCGTATATGTTGCCCCTCGGCGCGGTTACAAGGCTGTCGTACAACTGCTGTTCCGACGCCATGCTCTGATACTTTTCGCCGTTAAACACCATAATTTTCACAAGTTGCATAGCGGAAACAGAGGTAAGCAAAACAATGACAATAATCATCATAACTATTGACCTTACCGCCATCTGTCTGCTTGATTTGAGCGCCATTTATTTGCCTCCCTTTGTCTTTATAGTTAATAAAATATATTATTAAAAACAGCTTGAAAACGAGAGCAAAGATTTTCTTTACTCCCGTATTCTTTTACATTATATTATTCGGTTTACCGTCGTATACCTTAATCACTGCTGCTGGCCTCGAAATCGCCGTTTTTGGTGACGGCGGTGTTTTCATCGTTTACGCGGATATATTTAACCTGGCTCTGGTCCATTTTATGCATACCGAGTTCAGTCGCTTCAAGCTCAATATTAGAAAAAGATATTTTACGCTCAAGCTCAACAGAAAGGCTTGTCCGCTCGCTTTCCGCGGCGTTTATCTCGCTTTTGACCTTATTGATTTGAGAATTGACCTCGTTGATTTGCAAGCGCAAAAATATATTTCCGCAAAGTGCCGCAAGTATCATAATACTTGAAAGCACCGCGAAAGCGCTCGCGGTAAGGCGACGTGCCGCCGCTTTCCTGCGCTTACGCGTCTTCTGAGCGGTTTTCGGCAATTTGACAATATTATCGTCTTCACGTACGCGAGGCGCGGCATTACTGCGTGGCATAAACATATTGAAATCGTACGCAAGACTGTCATTGTAATACTTAATGTTGTTCACTGTTTATCCTCCGATATCTTTTTAACAGCGCGGAGTTTTGCGCTCCGGCTCCTTGAATTCCCGTTTATTTCGTCTTCGCCCGGAAGTATCGGCTTTCTCGTCACAAGTTCGCCGCGCGGTTTTTTACCGCAAACGCAAACCGGAAAATCCGGCGGGCAGGTACATCCCGTGCAATAATCTTTGAATTTTTGTTTAACTATTCTGTCTTCAAGCGAGTGAAAGGTAATGACCGAAAGAACTCCGCCTACCTTCAGCAAATCGAACGCCGCATCCAGACCTTTTCTCAGGCTTTCAAGCTCACCGTTGACTTCAATGCGAAGCGCCTGAAAGCATCTTCTTGCCGGATTTGCGTCACGTCTTGCCGCCGCAGGCATAGATGATGCAATTATATTTGCAAGACCCACGGTACTGTTTATAGGCGACTTTTCTCTTTCGGCAACTATTCTTTTCGCTATTTTAACGGCAAATCGCTCTTCGCCGTATTCTCTGAACACCCTTGTAAGCTCTTCGGCGGAATACGTGTTTACAACGTCCGCCGCCGTCATACCGTCAGACGACATTCTCATATCGAGAGGAGCGTCTTGCCGGTAAGAGAAACCGCGGGAGGCATTGTCGAGCTGATAGGAGGAAACGCCCAAATCTAAAAGCACGCCGTCAACCGAATCGACGCCGTACTCATAAAGCGCCTCCCGCATATTATCAAAATTGTTTTCTATCACAGTGGCGTGAAAACCTTTAAGCCTTTCACTTGCAACCGCGACCGCCTGAGGATCACGGTCAAATGCGAAAAGCTTTCCGGTAGTCAGTTTTTTTACTATTTCAAGCGAATGTCCCGCTCCGCCTACGGTACCGTCAACATAGATACCTTCCGGCTTGATATCAAGCGAGCTTATCGCTTCGCTGAGCAATACCGATTTATGATTAAATTCCATATCAGAAATCAAGTTCTTCAACTATTGAAGCAATAGATTCGGGGGTGTATTCGAGGTTCTCCTTACCCCAAACATCTTTGTTCCATATTTCAAGGTTTGAATCAACGCCGATTATATGCGCCTCTGTTTCAAGCGAAGCAAACTCCCTGAGCGACGCTGGTATGAGTATTCTGCCCTGTGAATCAAATTCAACGTTGAAGGCGCCGTCGTATAAGAAACGTTTTACAACGCTTGACCTTGCCGCCGGCAACTGGCTTATCTTTTCCACGAGTTTTTCCCATTCACTTATAGGATAAACACAGATACAGCGCTTGCCGTAAATACCGCGGCATATCATAAAGCTGTCGCCGAGTTCATCACGAAGTTTTGACGGTATGGCAAGTCTGCCCTTCTTGTCAATACTGTGGTCGTAACCGCCATAAAGCATACCTGCCACCCCCTTTTCGGAATTCAACACTTTGATACACTTTTATGGTAAATGGAGACACTTTTCCCCACATATCAGTATTATATATCCACTTTGACCAAAAATCAAGTGTTTTTTTTAATTTTTTCAAAAAAAATCGCCTCCCTTAAAAAGGAGGCGTAATAATCACAAAAAAAGCCGTGACAGTAAGCCCTGTCACGGTCAAAAAATCACATTTATTTCAGTTTGCTTTCGGTCAAAACCGGTTTATGTCGCCGCGACCGAAATAATAT
>JAFZIW010000105.1 GCA_017554125.1 Clostridia bacterium
CGGCTGTTCCAGCCGTTTGACTTTGCGTATTCAAGACCGTTTTTAATTACGTTATCGCCCGAAGCGCCGTAATTAAAGAAATTATAATAGCCCTCGTATTCCGCGTAAGTACCGCTGATAAGTGAACTCGTACCCTTTGTTCCCTGCTCGGTTATTATAGTTGAAGCTATAACGTAGGGACTTACGCCCGACTTGCCCGCCGCGCTCATAATATCGCTTACGTAGGCGTCGCTGTTGCCGCCGTAGCCTTTTTCCAAAAAAGTACCCTTGATTATCGACCTTAACCCCTCAACGGTCTGGATATCCGCACTGTACGACTGTTGCATAAAAGTAAATATATTCGGGAAAGAGCCTTTTTTACCCGACAGAGTGAGCGCGTTGCGCGGGTCCATAAAAAACGCTATCGTTTCTCTCGAAGGATACGTCCACCGTGATTCCGCGATATATTTCGGATTAGAGGTGTCAACGCGGCTGTCGTACCATTCGATACCGTAAGTCAGTTCTACGAGTTTTCTTGTCGCAAGTACGTTTTCGCCGCCGTATTCAAGATTTATCGCGGCGTCAAGCCCGATACTTACTTTATCCGCAACGAATACCCAGTTCGGATATTCGGCGTGAATTTCACGAAGCGGCTGACGGTAGCTTTCGGGGAAATTGAGAAGATTTTTCTCAAAATTTTCATCGTAGACGGGCGCGTTTATTATTTCAACGTACTTGCCGTATATGTAACCCGTTTTACCCTCCGCCGTTACAAGATACCATGTGTTCCCGTAGCCCGATACCGCTTCATTGCCATTTACCGTTTCATTTATTTGCACCACCGTACCGAGACTGAACGTGGCAATGACCTGTGAATCGGCGGAATTGGGGGCGCTTCGCATATTAACGCCGTCGCCCGTTATTCGACCGCTTTTTACAGAAGCTGACACTTTTCCCGTAAAAATCGACAAAAAAAGAAGAGTTACGCACAAAAAGACGCTTAAAAGCCTGTTTCTTTTACGCATGAAAACTCCCCCTTTTTCGTATTGTGTTTTATGTAAACCAATTAGCCGTGTTCGCCTATTCTCCTCGCTTCAAGATAGAAACGTTTGTCGAGTGCATGTCCCATCGAAAAGGTTTTGCGCGGAAGCGCGCCGTCCTTTGCGACAGCGGTGAAAAGCTCGCCTTTTTCCATTCCCTTAAACAGAAAACCGATACGGTTATCTTCGGCGGTCGCTATATTCACGGTCGAATCGATACCGTGAATATAATCGGTTTTCACCTGCGGTTTTTCGTTATCAAGAAAATCCTGCAACGCCGCTACCGGCAAAGTGAAATCCGAAGGTACGGATATTTCCCTTTCCCCGCCCCTTGAAACGCAGGTAAACTCATGGCGGTATACGCCGCCTTTTTTCTCGCAGTAATCAATAAAATCATTGATGATTCCGTCGGGGTCAACCTCAAAGAGCACCCGGTAAATCGGCTCAAAGTTAATCGCCGGAGAATGAATGTTTACGATTTCGACAAGCGCGTACCTGTCGCATTCGCGCCCGGTCTTTTCATAAATGCTCTTGGCGGCGGCAAGCGAATGGTTACCGTCACCGACGCAAAAGAGAAGTCCGTTATTTTTGCGTTCTGTTTCAAGCAGGATTTGCTTTGCTTTTTCCTTTGCGGCTTCATCGAGACCGTATCCCGAAATACTGCCCGCGCCGCCGAAAAGCTCAAAGTCGTAAAGCTTTTCAAGCGAGTTTTTACGGCTTTCAAGATATTTCATAAGGCGGTCGCTTTCATCATCAAACAAAAGCATAACGTGCGGCAGTTCGAGCGACGCTCCGCGTCTTATTTCGGCGCGCGGCGGTATCCTCTCAATAACGGTTTTTTCGGTTGAGCGGATTTTGCCGTCGCCTGACGCGGTATAGGTATATTCGCTTAAATCGATTTTCCCTATAAGACCGTCCCGCACCAAGCCGTCGCTTTGAACGCGTTTAACGTAGATAAACGAATCTTTGACCTCTCGGAAAACACCGTTACCGAGATACTTTTCCATATTTGAATTTATGCGTTTTATCGCTTCGGCGTTATCGTCTTTAAGATATATTTCGGGCAATATCAAATCATAAGCGGTATTATAACCGGAAGTAAAGCTGCGCACCTTTTCCCAATACTCCGGCTCGCTTGTGAACTGGTCGCAGGCGATTACCGCGAATCTGTCCTCATCCTGCTTCGGAAGCAGTATATCCGCTTCGCTGAAACAGAGCTTGCTTTTTTCATCAATACTTTGAAAACTCAATTTTTGTCACTCCGTCGTTTGCAACGTCAATATAAACGGTTATTTTACTGCGCCTGTCATTCGCGTTAAGAAAATAATCGAGATAATACTCGTTGTCACTTACCGAATAGAAATGCGAGGGCGCGCCGAGACAGTCGACCACGTCGGTTATGGCGGAATCGTTAGTAACGCCGTTCACCCAGAACTGACCGTACTGCGAGCCGGTTTTGTATTTGAAGTTTTCTTCTACCGAAAACTTGACTATCGGACAGGAAATAAGCGCCTGCGAGCGCGTAGACTCGTTGAAGAACACGGCGGTTATTTTCTTGCCGTAAGAATCGGAAAATACCGCTGTCGCCGTCTCGCCCGCCATTATTTTGGAATCGGATTTGATATCAGGCGTTTCAACGAGCGTCCAGTTATCCTTGACCATATCTTTATAGCTTGAAGGCATACTGATACCGGTGCCTGAATAGGTCACCTTGTATTTGAAATCATCCGGCAAATATATATCAGCGTAGTTTTCCTCATCGTAGAGGCTTATATCAAAGAAAGTGGACATAACCCGGTCGGCTGATTTTATTTCGGGGATAGCGGTATCTTTTTTGTTGTTATCCCGTTCATCCAAAACCGTTACCGCCTCGGAGCTGTCGTATTCTTTTTCTATTTTGCCGCACCCGGAAAGCACAGGCAAAACGACCGCGATGAGTATTAAACACACGCATAAAACCTTTTTCATAATGTCATACCTTTCTTGAACGGTTTTTAAGGATTTATAATTCTATTCCGAGTACCGATTTTATATCGGCTTTCACCGCGCTTTCAAGCGCCTCGCAGGATGAAAACTTTTCTTCACACCTGACAAATTCAAGCAGTTTAAGCGTTGCCGGTTTGCCGTAAATTTCACCGTCAAAACCGGCTATATACGTTTCCGCACCGATAAAATCGGTCATGTACGTAGGTCTTACCCCTAAATTGGTAATACTTTCATATTCTATGCCGTCAATTATGATTTTACTCTTATAAACCCCGAATTTCGGTTTAACGAGTTTTTCGGGGAACTCCTGATTCGCCGTAGGAAAGCCGAATATCTTTCCGCGGGAATCGCCGTGAAGCACCGGCGCGGTAAATCCGAAGCCGCCGAATATCTGACTGTTCGCCTTATCGACCTCGCCGTTTGCTATCATTGCGCGAAGCGCGCTCGACGATACGGGGTCGTCGCCGCCTACGCTTTGTATGCACCGGAAAGCGATTTTGTTTTCATTACAAAGCGCCATAAGCGTCTGCGCGTCGCCCTTTGCGCCCTTGCCGAAACGGTAATTGAAGCCGCAGGCAATAAGCGCCGGAGAATACTTTTTTTTGATAAAACCGAAGAATTCTTCTTCGCTTAAATTTGATACCGCTTTGAAATCAAGCGTCATTATTTCGCTGACGCCGAGTTTACGAAGACCCTGCTCCTTATCCTCGGGCAACATAAGCAGTTCGGACGAGCCGCCTAAAAAAGCCTTTGGCGGCAAAGCGAAGGTTATCGCCACGGTATAATACCCTTCGGCGGCGCCGATAACCGCGCGATGACCCGCGTGAAGCCCGTCAAACGTACCTAAAACTATTGCGGTTTCCATTATTCTACCTCTTGTGCCGGATTTATAAGGCACCTGAATTTAAGCGCGTTTTCACCAAGCGAAACGGCGCCAAGCCCTATAAATAAATCTTTTGAATACACTCTTAACAGCTCTCCGTCCGAATAATCGCCGCCGGGCAGCCTTTCAAGGTCGAGCGAACCGCCGTTTGAAAAGCGGACCGCCTGCGGCGCGGTTACCGAAACGCGTGAAAAGCGCTCTACCGCCGTATCAGCCGGTAAAATATACTCTTTAACGTTTTTTTCGGTAAGAGTATCGAGCGAAACGCATTTTTCTATGCAAAAGCCCGCCGTTTCGGTGCGTTCAAGCGCCGAAAGGGTCGCCTTGCAACCGAGCCGCTCGCCGATATCGCGGACAAGTGAACGTATATACGTACCCTTTGAAACACGGCAGGATACGGTGAATTCATTATTTTCATCAATATCGCTCTCGCGTTTGAGCGAAAAAACAGTAATGCTTCGCGCCGGTATATCCGCCGCCTTTCCCGCACGGGCAAGGCGGTAAAGCCGCACGCCGTCTTTTTTAATCGCGCTGAACATAGGCGGTTTTTGCCGGCTCTCGCCTAAAAAGCTTTCAAGCACGCCGTCGATATCCCGCGCGGTGACCGAAACCGTGTCAGTCGAAAGTACGTTTCCGGTGATATCAAGCGTATCGGTTAAAACGCCGAGCCGCACCGTCGCTTTATAGCACTTATCGGCGCAAAGAATAAAATCGCAAAGCTTTGTAGCCCTGCCGAGAAGCACCGGCAAGACGCCGGTCGCCATCGGGTCAAGCGTACCGGTATGGCCGACGTGGCGTTCACCCGTAATACGCTTTACAGCCGCAACAACGCCGAAAGACGTTATGCCGCGCGGCTTATTTATCAGCAGAAGACCACACATTTGCTTTCTCCATATTTTCGCCCACGGCGGCAAGGATTTTTTCCTTTACCTCATCTAACGTCCCTTCAACGGTTGCGCCCGCCGCCGCTTTATGACCGCCGCCGCCGAGCTTGCCGCAAATCTGTACGGCGTCAAGCGGTGGGAAGGTGCGAAGCGAAATTTTGAACTCGCGCTCGCCGATTTGCTTTACGGTTATGCCGGCAAGCACGCCCTCAACGCTTCTTGAAATAATGGCAATGCCTTCAAGATCGGGACCGGAGCAACCGGTTTTTTCCTGCATTTCGGCGGTAACGGCAAGCAATATGCACTTATCGTTGAAATGATATTCCGCGGTGTCAAGCACCATTTTTTCAAGCTGTAAAAGATTTTTGGACTTGGTATCGAACATGAGCCGGTTTATTTCGGCGGTGTCTATATCGTACTTTATAAGTTCTGCGGCTATCATGTGGGTTTTAGCCGTCACGTTTGAATACTTGAAACAGCCGGTATCGGTCGCGATGCCGGTATAAAGTGCTTTCGCCGTAACGTCGTTTATCTTTGCTTTAAGCTTAACGAGCAACTCGTATATTATCTCGCAAGCGGCGGAAGCCTTACTGTCCAAAAGCAGATTTTCCGCATAACGGGTATTACTTATATGGTGGTCGATGCAGAGCTCGACCCTGTCGCCGAACTCCTCACCCAAAGCGCCGAGCAGTTTACTGTCCGCAACGTCGACCGCAACCACGGTAAGATTATCGCCGCTTATATGGTCGGTGGTAAAGGAAAAGTAAGAATACTTGGACGGAATTATATCCGGACATAAAACCTCAGCCTTTTTGCCCATTGCTTTAAGACCGTAATAAAGTGCGTACGCCGCGCCCAAAGTATCGCCGTCCGGCGAGGAATGGGTCAGAATAGCAAAATTATCGCGTTTTTTGAGAAATTTGGCCGTTGCACGAAGTGTCAGCTCTTTACATTGTTTGCTCATTTGTATCACCTTCGGTGCCGTTAAGTGTGTCTTTTTCAAAAGATTTAATTATGCCGAGTATTTCACTGCTTTTCTCGATGGAATTATCCGCGACAAAACGGAGCTCGGGAACCTTTCGGAGTTTCATACGCGCTCCGAGCTCGCGCCGCAAAAAGCCGGATGCGCTTTTATTGAGCGCCTTGACCGATTCCTTTGTCGCCGCTTCGCCCTCTATCGCGCTTACGTAAACGGCAGCATAGGACATATCACCCGAAATGTCGAGTTTTACTATGCTTATAAGTTTGCTGACGCGCGGGTCCTTGACCTCTCGGAGCAGTTCGCTTAAACAAATCTTTATATCGGAAGTAACACGGTTTATTTTATATCCTGCCATTACTCTGAATATTCCTCCATAACGAACGCCTCAAACTGGTCGCCGAGTTTGATATCGGCGAACTTATCAAGTCCTATGCCGCATTCATAACCCTGCGCCACCTCTTTAACGTCGTCCTTGAATCTGCGAAGCGAGGAAATCGAATCTTCCGCGATAACTATACCGTCGCGTATAACTCTTATCTGGCACGCGCGTGTAACCTTGCCGTTTGTAACATAGCAACCGGCGATAGTACCGACGTTTGAAATCTTATAGGTATCTCTGACTTCGACCGTGCCGAGAATGCTTTCGCGGAATTTAGGCGCGAGCATTCCTTTCATAGCCGCTTCTATTTCCTCTATGCAGTCGTAGATTACGCGGTAGGTGCGGATATCCACACCGTCACGCTCCGCGGCATCCTTTGCGACGCCGTCGGGTCTTACGTTAAAGCCGACTATTATAGCGCCGGAGGTTTGAGCCAACATAACGTCTGATTCGTTTATGGCGCCGACGCCGCCGTGAATGGCGACGACTTTAACCTCATCGTTCGAGAGCTTTTCAAGACTGCTCTTGACCGCTTCAACGCTGCCCTGAACATCCGCCTTGACAATTATGTTAAGCTGTTTCAAGTCGCCCTCGCCGATATGGCTGAACAGATTATCGAGCGTAACCTTTTCTTTGGCGTCAAAGAGTTCTTTCTTCGCTTTATCCTTACGCTGTTCAACAAGCTCGCGGGCAAGGCGTTCATCCGATACGGCGTCAAAGCTGTCGCCCGCCGCCGGTGTTTCGGCAAGACCGGTTATCTCAACAGGAACCGACGGACCGGCGTTTTTGACCTGTTTGCCGTTTTCATCGGTCATCATTCTGACTCTGCCCACAGACGTACCGGCAACTATGATATCGCCGGAATTAAGCGTACCGTTCTGAACGAGCAGGGTCGCCACCGGGCCTCTGCCCTTATCGAGGCGCGCCTCGATAACGACGCCCTTCGCCTTACGGTCGGGATTGGCTTTGAGTTCGAGCATTTCCGCAACGAGCAGTACGCTTTCGAGCAGTTTATCTATACCGTCATGCGTTTTAGCCGAAACGGGTACGCATATAACGTCGCCGCCCCACTCCTCGGGAACCAGCGAATGCTCGGTAAGCTGCTGTAATACTCTGTCGGGATTCGCATCCGGTTTATCCATCTTGTTTATGGCGACGATTATCTGCACGTTTGCCGCTTTGGCGTGGTTTATCGCCTCAATGGTCTGCGGCATGATACCGTCATCCGCCGCGACTACAAGTATCGCTATATCGGTAGCCATGGCGCCGCGCTGACGCATGGCGGTAAAAGCGGCGTGACCCGGGGTATCGAGGAAGGTTATATCCTCGCCCTTGCATTTTACGCGATATGCGCCGATATGCTGGGTAATGCCGCCCGCCTCGGTATCGGTAACGGCGGTATTGCGTATGGCGTCGAGAAGCGAAGTCTTACCGTGGTCAACGTGACCCATTACGACTACTACCGGGCTTCTCGGTTTCAAATCTTCTTCCTTATCCTCGGTGATATCCATTATCTGCTCTTCAATGGTAACGACGACCGCCTTCTGTATTTTAGCGCCCATTTCGGTCACTACTATTTCAGCGGTATCGTAATCGATGACCTGATTTACAGACGCCATCATACCGAGCTTCATAAGCTCTTTAATGACCTCTGCCGCGGTCTTTTTAAGAGCGGCGGCAAGCTCGCCGACCGTTATCTCATCGCCCACGGTCACGGTAATCGGCGTTTTCTTTATACGTTCAAGCTGCATACGCCTGAGTTTATCCGCCTCGGTCTCGCGCTTTGCGCCCTGCGGACGGCGGTAATCCTGCGACTTCTGCTTGATTTTTTGCTTGCGCGTGTAGTTATCGCGCATGGTGTTCGCAGGCGCGATGGTTTCGTATTTTTCGTTGTATTTATCTATGTTTACGTTGGAAACGCGGGTATCAACGTGCCTGAGCTGCGCGGGTCCGCGATTCGGAGCCACGCCTGGTTTCTTTTCCTTTTTAGGCGGCGCCACAAGCGGACCGTCGTAAGGCGTTTCCTCTTCTTCCGCTTTCTTTGCGGCCTTCTTGGCGGTTGCGGCGGTCTTCTTTTCGGGCTTCTTGGTTTCCTTTGCCTCTTTGGTTTCCTCCGCTTTTTCTTCCGCTTTCGGCTTCTTTGCGGCGGTTTTCTTTGCCGGTTTTTCTTCCTTCGCGGGAGCTTCTTCGCCCTTCTTTGCGGCTTCCGCCGCCGCTTTCAGCTGTTCAAGAATAGCGAGCTGGTCGGCGAGTTTTTTATCACGCTCTTCCTTGCGGCGCTTTGCCGCCGCCGCTCTGCTTTCCTCACCGGTTGCAAAATACTCGTCAAAACTCTTTACCGAGTTTTGCTTTGTAATGTAATCAAAAAGCAACGCCGTCTCGTTTTCCGCGAGCGCCGCGCCCGATTTTTTATCCTCGCCGGTAAGGTCCTTGATAATAGCCGTTATTTCTTTTGAAGTCATGCCGAAATCTTTTGCAAATTCGCTGACTTTATACTTATTTGTCATCGTATTACCTCCGTGAATCAGATGTCAGATGCCAGTTGTCAGATTTGATATGACTGCGCCGGCAAGCGACGCGTCGGTCACCGCCGTGACAGCACATTTTTTGCCGACCGCGCGGGACAACTCTTCCATATCGGTATTTTTAAGTTCATAGGCGCCGACGCCGAACTTATCGCAATAAAATATAATTTCCTTACGGCTTTTCGCCGAAACGTCCGAGGCGTAAAAAACACCTTTTGCCTTGCCCGACTTTATCGCGCTTACCGCCGGAGCAAAGCCGTAGCAAAGCGTTCCCGCCTTTGAAGCAAAACCCAAAAGGGTAAGGACCTTATTTTTCAAGGCTTTCACACCCTTTTTTCAAATCGGCGTATACCGCCTTGTCAACCGCGGTATCCAAAGCGCGGGAAAGCGCGCCGGTTTTTTCAGCCTTTTCAATGCAGGCAACGTCGTTACAGATATATGCGCCTCTGCCGTTCACCTTGCCGCCGACGCCCGCCACGACTTCACCCTCGGGGGTTCTGACGATTCGTATAAGTTCGGATTTCGGCTTCATATTTCTGCAAGCGACGCACATTCTCATCGGTATTTTTTTTGCCAACAAAATCTCTCCTTTTGGACTTTCGGGCGAAACGCCCGACTGCTTGCGGTTTTTCGGTTATTCGCCGAAGAATCCGCTTTCGGGATGGATATCTATCTTCCAGCCGGTAAGGTTGGCGGCAAGACGGACGTTTTGTCCCTTATTGCCTATTGCGAGCGACAACTGCGATTCGGGAACGCTCACCTTACACTTTTTCTCTTCGGGGTCGGTTATCTCAACCGATACCACCTTTGCGGGTGACAGCGCGCCGCCCACAAACTCGACCGGGTCTTCGCTGTATTTGATTATATCTATCTTTTCACCGGCAAGCTCTTCGACGATATTGTTTACACGCGTGCCTTTCGGGCCTATGCAAGCGCCTATCGCGTCTATTTCGGGGTTCTCCGAATAAACCGCTATCTTGGTGCGTGAACCCGCCTGACGCGCGATACCCTTTATCTCGATAATGCCGTCGAATATTTCAGGCACCTCGGTTTCAAAAAGACGCTTTACAAGACCCGGGTGCGTACGCGAAAGCATAATGCGCGGTCCGCGGTCGGTCTCTTTTACGTTTACGACGTATACCTTGATATGGTCTCCCTCGTGAAGCTCCTCATCGGGGACCTGCTCGATTTTCGGGAGCGTAGCCTCGTTATGACCTATCGTAAGTATCGCGTTGCCGGTCTTCGGGTCGATTCGCTCGATAAGCGCGGAAACGAGTTCGCGGTTCTTGCTCTGGAAATCGGCAAGTATCTGATTCTTTTCAGACGTGCGAACGCCCTGGCGGAAGTTGTTCTTTGAATTCTGAGCAACGATTCTGCCGAGTTTTTTCGGGTCTATCCTGATTTTAACAAACCCTTCTTTAAGAGATTTGGAGTCGATTTTCTTCGCTTCTTCTTCGGAAATCTGAGTAAAGGGATTTTCAACCTCTTTTACGATTTCTTTCTTTGCGAACACCTCAAAGGTCTCGGTCTCGGTATTGATATCGCATACAACGATATCGTTACCGCCGTAGTCCTTACGGCACGCCACGGTTATCGCGTCGGCAAAATTGCGCGCGATTTCCTCACGCGGTATGCCGCGCTCTTTTTCCATGAGCCGCAGAGCCTCGAAAAACTCCTTCATATCTTTCTTTTCTTTTGCCGTGATTTTTGTTTTAGCCATTTTTTATTATCCCTCCGAAAATCAATCTTCCGATTTAATGTACGCTTTTGATATCTGCGAACGGGTAAGAGTTATTTCACCCTGCCCGGTCACGAGTGTTAAACCGTTTTCGCTGTTTTTAAGCGTTCCGGTCAATTCCTTTTTACCGTCAACCGCGCTGAAAAGCTTAACCGTTATTCTTTCCCCTTCCGCCGCCGAAAAATGCTCGTCGCGCGTAAGTTCGCGGTCGATACCCGGCGAACAAACCTCAAGGTAATACTGCTTATCTATCGGGTCAGCCTCGTCTATTATCGGGTCGATGGCGTGGGATACCGCCACACAGTCGTCGATACCGACGCCGCCCTCTTTGTCAATATAAACCCGAAGGTAGTACGACGCTCCCTCCTTCACAAAGCGAACGTCCCAGAGCGTTATCCCGAGCGCCCTTACGGTAGGCTCGATCAAGTTGTAAACAACATCCGCGGTTTTTGCCATAATATCCCCTCCGCTTTCCGCCGGGTCGTGTCGCATACGCAAACTCGCCCGTTCTAAACAAAAGTGAGTGGGCAACCCCACTCACCTTTCTTCAAACTACGATGTTATTATAACACATATTATTATAAAATCAAGTATTTTTTTAATTATGGTCACCCGAACCGTCAGACGGACCCTCATACGTATTTATATGCAGCGTAACTCTTGTCTCGGTATTTATCTTTCTGTTTGCTTCCGGAGACTGTTTTATGACGGCGCCCGGAGCCTTATCAGTATCGTACGCCGAAGCGATTTCGATATTATCGTAAAGCAAGCCGCGCTTTAATAGTTCGAGCTTTGCCTCGGTTTCCGTCAGATTTATTACGTTAGGCATATTAAACTCGGACCTGCCGAGACTTATAGTGACTTCTATCGGGGTATTATGCTCTTTTCGCTCACCCGGCTGTATCGACTGCTCGCAAATCAGCCCCGCTTCCATATCGGAGAATTCTTTTCCTTTTATAACGAGCTTAAAGTGCGCCAAATCCTTTGAATCGATAACGTCCGCGTATTTTTTACCGGTAAGCTTCGGAACAACGTAGGTCGGAACGTTACTCTTGGAAGAATCGGTATCGCTCGGGTTTTCCTCGGAAGAAATAACCTCGCTCGACGAAACGGTGCTTTCGTTTTTACTGCTTGCATTGTCTTTGACGTTTTTAGGTTTGATTATTTTGAAATAAACTACCGCGCCTATCACAAGAAAACACAAAGCGGTAATGCCCGCGGCGGCAAAAGCGTATTTAACGCCCGACGCCTTCTTTTCTTCCTTTTCGGCGGGGACGGCGCCGGCGACGCGTCTGTTTTCCGCCGCTTTTTGATTTTCGGCAGAGCGCTGGGCTTTTCTTATATTTTCTCTGGTTTCTCCGTATATCAGTTCGTTTTTAAGCGTTTCGATATCCGGTGTTCTTTCCTCAGGCTTTATCTGCATACCGTTTGCAAGCGATACAAGCACCTGGCGCGGCAGTTCCTCGGCAAAATGAGAAGGCAACGTAAGACTGTCTTTCTTTACTCGCTCGTTTGCCGAAGGCGGCACCGTTCCGATGAGGACGGTGAATATTGTCGCGCAAAGAGAGTATACGTCGGTACGCTCATCCGCGTTGACGCCGGTATACTTTTCCGGCGCGCTGTATCCGTCATAAAGCACCGGAGTCATAGACAAATTGCCTTCGGTCTGACGGGCAACATTCGTTCCGCCCACGGGTACAAAAAGCAGTCGCAGTTTACCGTCGCGGCAAACAATTATCGATTCGGGAGAAATACTGCCGTGAATAACGCCGACGTCGTTTATCGCTTTTAAGGTATCAATCAAAGGCAAAAACAGCGAACGCGCCTGCTCCCAGCGAAGTCTTCCGCCGTTGCGGGCGAGGAAGCTTTTAAGGGTTATGCCCGATACCGCTTCGCATATAGCGTAACCGGTCGAGTTCTCCTCAAAGACGGAATAGGTGGACGGCAGACTTGTAAGCGGAAAACCGATAAACTTACGGTTTATATCCAAAAATTTCATCAGTCCGTCATTAAAGGCATACTGCGCCTGCCGTGAGACGAATACCGTTTTATCGGGATTTCTCTCGGCAAGACCGTACGGGAAAAACTCCTTTATATTTACCGTTTTGTTCTCTACGCTGTCAAAGCCCAGATAAACGGTGCATTCCGCATTGGAAAACAGAATCTTACCTACATAGTATCTGTCGCGGATGATGAATCTCGCGGGAAGCTTATCCGGCGGATTGTTGTTTGAGGAATCGTAACCGCAGATACTGCAAACGCTCTCTCCTCCGTTATCCTTCATACACCCGGGACATAATCTGTTGAAATTCAGCATAGAAACCCTCCATATTTTTCTATAACCATTATACTACCGTTGTCAAGTCGTTATTATCTTCGTTTACCACCGGAAGAATTTTCTTGAAAACGCAGGTATACCGGTCGGTGATGACCCTGTCCTCATGAAGCGAGCCGAAATACCAACGGCGAAACGCGCATGACCTGCCTATTTCCTCGAAATAACCGTTGATTTTGTTGGTGTTATCGTTTTCACCTCGTCTGAGCAGCATCGAACTTTTAACGAGCGACGGCGGCTCATGGGTAACGATATAATCCACTTTAAGCCCCGCCTCGTCAAGAACGCGGGCGCCGTCCGCCATTTCGTCGGGAGTCGGTTCTTCCTCGCGCCACCAGTTACC
>JAFZIW010000106.1 GCA_017554125.1 Clostridia bacterium
GGAATAAAATCGGCGTTCCATTCCTTTTCCCAATACGCGTAATAAATGCCAACCGGATTTTTCATAAATACCACCTCATAAAATATAGTTTGAATAATTATTAAGCAGTTTAAGATATTTTTTCGCGCGGATTTCACTTTCCTCTTTACAAGTCTCGTTCGGTGAACAGGTCTTATTTGCCGACCCGTCGTGAGAAAAGATTTTTTTATAGTTCTTTTCAATATATCCGCAACCCGCCGCGGAGAGAAGCGCCATTGCCGCGGGAGCGGAATCGGCGTTTGCGAGAGAAACGTAATCAGCGCCGAGCACATCCGCTTTTATCTGTGAAAACAAACGGCTTTTTGCTCCGCCTCCCACACCGTAAACGCAATTAAGACCGCCGAGCGCGCCGGAGCGCAACAGTATATCAAGATACGTTTTATACTCAAAAGCGACAGATTCCATAATCGCCCGGAACATAACGCCGGTATCGGAAGTCGCGTCAAGTCCCAAAAACGCGCCGCTGACGTTATCGTCGAGCGGTAAGGTCCTGCCTGAAAAATGCGGAATAAAGTAAACGTTTTTATTTACGGCGTTTTCCGCCACTCTGTCAAGTTCTTTGAAATTTTTGCCGGTAATGCGCGAAAACCATTCAAGGCACAGCCCGCCGCCGCTTATGTAGGAAAGCGGTAAAAACAGACCCTCGCACACGCTTCTGCCGAAAAGCAGAGTACGGTTATCGGTATCGGGGGCGAATTTATCGGTACAGCAGGCGAAGACCGAAGCCGTACCCGCCACGTCGTAGGCAAGCCCTTTTTCCGTAATTCCCGCTCCGAGGCTTGAAGCCGCCGTGTCGCCGCATCCGGCTATCATTTTCACTCCCGCGGGAAGACCCATTTCGGCGGCATACTCGGAGAGTATTTCGCCGATTACGGTATCGGGAGATACTATTTTCGGCATTTTTTCAGGGTCTACGTCAAATTCGGAAAGAAGCTCTTTGTTGAATCTAAGATTCAGATTATCGGAAAAAACGTTGAAATGTAAGAAGGTATAATCCATAAAGGCGTCTTCCGCTTTTATTCCGCAGAATTTGCCCGCCGCAAAACCGTTCGGCTGAATGAATTTATATATGTTTTTATACGTTTCGGGGTGTTTGTTTTTCCACCAGAGTATTTTCGAGGCGTGAGAATGAATTATCTGACCGCCGCTGGATAAAACGGCGGCATCGCCGACTGAGTTTTTGATTCTTTCGGTATACTCGCGGCAACGCGAATCAAGCCAGGAATCAAGCGGAGTTACGGCGTTAAAGTCTCGGTCTATCGCCATAACGCCCGCCATTTGCGCGTCGATACCGACCGAAACGATTTGCTTCGCGGTTTCGTCGCCGATTTTACGGGTTATTTCCCTTACGGTCGAAATAACCGAATTAAGTATATTTACCGGTTCCTCGTATACCGTCTCGCTGTCAGGTCTGAAAAGTACCGACGGGCAAAACGCTTCCGCCAAAACGGCGCCGGTGCTGTCGCAAAGCACGGTTTTGGTTCCCTGAGTACCGATATCTATTCCCAAAAACAAAGCTTTTTTCATAAAATCATTCCATTATTATTACGTTTTTAAGTCCTATTCCCCGCTTTGCCAAATCGAGCCCCTCAGAAAAGTCTTTAAGGCTCAACCGTTTTGAAATAAGCGGGCTAACGTCAAGAACGCCGCTCGAAATAAACTGAAGCGTTCTGCGGTACTGGTAGAGGCTCGCCCTTGTCGTACCGGAAACTATAAGCTGTTTATAGTGAATAAGATTTGTGTCTATGGGCACAGGCTCGTTCTTCGCGGCGATTCCGCCGAAGAATATCACTCTGCCGCCGACCGCCGCAAGCTCTATCGCTTTCGACTGAACCGAAGGCACCGGGCAGGCGGTTATTATGGCGTCCGCTCCGACAAAATCGGTAAGTTCCATAATATCGTCGATATTATAAAGCAAATTAAGCTTCGGATAAAGCTTCTTCGCTTCTTCAAGGCGGTCCTTTGAAATATCGTTGAGGTAAACGACCGCGCCCGCCATGAGTGCCAGGGCGCAGTGCATTATTCCGATAGGTCCGGCGCCGACTACAAGTACAACGTCGCCCGGGCGGATATCGGCGTGCTCAAAACCGTTATAAACACAAGAAAGCGGTTCGTTGATCGCCGCTTGCTCAAATGAAATATTATCGTCAATGGGACATATATTACCGCTTCGCACCGCCTGCGCGGGTATGAGGCAGTATTCGGCAAAAGCGCCGTCGATATTTATACCGGTCGCTTTATAATCGGCGCAGAGGTGGCCGTTGCCTTTTACGCAGTTATTACATATTCCGCAACCGAAATTCGGTGCGAACGCCACCCTCTGACCGAGGTGATAGCCCTCAACACCCTCGCCGATTTCAAAAACCGTTCCGGCAAATTCATGACCGAGTATTTTCGGATGCTCACTGTCAATGCCTTTTGCGCCGCCGGTAATCATTCTGACGTCGGTACCGCAAATCGCCGCGGCGGCGATTTTTATTACTATTTCACCGTATTTCGCATGCGGAGTTTCAACATTTTCAAGACGGGTATCGTCTACCCCGTACATTCTTACCGCTAACATACGCCTTCTCCTTTATATTATATAAGCGTGTCGCCGCTTAATTTTACTATTCTCTTTTCCCTTATAGAAAGGTTGCCCGCATTGACCGTGAGCACCGCCATTTTACCGTCATAAGCGGTAACCTTGGGCTCACGCTGATTTATAACGGTTTGGGAAAAATCGGTATCCTCGGCAAGATACGCCTCGCGGAAAAGGTATTTCCAACTGTTTATATATTCTTCGCTTCTCTGCATATCGCTGCGGCATAAGGTCACAAAGTTTTCGCGCGTGTTACCTAAATATATGCATCCCTTTGTGCCGAGTATTTCGCAGCGCGCGTCGTAACCGTAAAGAACGCCCTGGGCGCCGTCGATAATTCCCTGGCAACCGTTTTTGAAGGAAGCGTTAAGGGTTACGTTATCGTAAAAATCGGGAAAATCTTTCTTCGCATCCGGACATCTGTAATTTCCGCCTATTGCGAAAACAGTCTCAAAATCACTGCCGGTAAACCAGCGGAGCGAATCGATATCGTGGCTGTTGACCTCGGCAAGCGGACCGTTGCTCTTTGAAATATCATACATCCAGGGCTTCGGTATGGACGGACCGCGCGTATTGGAGCGCACCATTACGACGTCACCTATCTCGCCGGCGTCTATCATGCGCTTTGCCTCAACGAAGGATACGTCGAAACGGCGCATGAACGCGACCTGTAAAATAACGCCGTTGCGTTTCGCCGCCGCGTCCATAAGGTTACATTCCTCAACGGTTACCGCCAACGGCTTTTCGCAAAGTATATGCTTACCGGCGTTTGCCGCCGCAACCGCTATTTCGCAGTGGAACTGCGTAGGCGTTGCGATAATTACGGCGTCGATCGACCTGTCCTCTATTATATTAAGGTAGTCGGTTTCGTACCGTTCAAGTTCAAGTTCCTTCGCGGCGTTTTTCGCCGCTTCTTCGATCGCGTCGCAAACCGCGACCAGCTCTGCTCCGGGCACCGCAAACCTGAAATTTCTCGCGTGAATCATTCCGGCTCTGCCCGATCCGATGAGTGCAACTTTGATTTTTCCCATAACTGTTTTCTCCTTACCTTTGATAAAAAAAAGAAAAAAATTCCTGATTATTTTTCTTTAATTTGCCGCGATTCTTTATTTTCGTTTTTTATTATATCATCTCCGTTTACTTTGTCAAGTGTTTTTGTTTTGCTTTTGTTTGCTAATTTTACAGTGTTTTTTTGTCATTTTTACCAATTATTGAATAAAGTGTTAAAAGTTTTTTATTTTTTCACTTATTCGGGCGTTTTGTGAGAAATAGGTTAAAAAACCGAAAGCCGAGAACGCTTTTTTACGCTATAATCGAACTGTAACATTATTACTCTTGAAGGGAGACCTATCCAATGCGCATTTTTTCTGATTTGAAAAAACCCATGGCACTTGTAATTGCCCTTGCGCTTATCATCTGCTGTTTACCGATGATTCCAGCAATGGCGGATTTCACTCCGGAGAATCTGCTCCGGACGAAAATTGATATGGACAACTCGAAGCGCGTTATGTTTACCCACAGTAACCTGACCGTTTCGGAAACCACCGCCGGTCAGGCGCCCGAAGCGGCGCTCGCAGGTCTTGTGGACGGTAATACGACCGATCACTATGATATCGGCAGTTATTCAAATACCGATTCCCGTTGGTTTGGTTTCCAGTACGCTTTGACCGAGAGCAGTTTCGCAAGCAGCATCGTTTTCTACGGCGATTCCGAAAACCTGCGCGCTTACTATGATATTTACGCTTCCAACGACGTTGATACACTTTATCGCGGCGTTAACCTTGTAGGCGAATTTATGAGTGTAGGCGAAGCGGTTACTCTCCCC
>JAFZIW010000107.1 GCA_017554125.1 Clostridia bacterium
CCACAACACCGATATAGATATCACCGCCGGTTCTTGCGGCTATATCCGCATATATACTTGTATCAGCCATAAATATTCCTCCGAAATTTTGTCTTTTCTGTTAGAATACTATGACTTGCCCTTTGGCTTTATGACAAAAAAATCGCACCCGCAAAAACGGATGCGATAATTTTATTTTATAGGCGCCATCGAAAACTTAATTTTGAATTTCTTTTCGGATAGCGAATACTGCGGCGGAAGCTTTGGTCCGCATGAGTCCGAACCGACGCCCGACATTTTGTAATCTACTCTGACATAGGTCTTCCCCGTTTTATAAAGCTCGTCGGTGTGTTCCGCTTTATCGAGTATTTCCGTATTGTACTGTGAAACACCGATATCAAGGTTTTTGCCGGTGAAAATCAAATCGCCGATTTTGAGCATACGAACGTTTGTATGGTTGCCGTGCTCCTGCGGTCTTATATAATTGACGTATTCACGCTGAGCCGTGCTTCGATAAAGACCTGTAAGACCGCCGTGATTCATATCAATATAGCTTTCATAAGGTCCGTTTCCGAAATACTCAAACTTTGCATTCTTATCGGGAACAGAAAATTCAAAACCGAATCGCGGCAGCCAGAAAGCGCTTTTGCGTATTTTAACGTCAATATCGAAATCTACCATACCGTCGCCGTAAAATGACGCGTTCAGTGTATAATTAGCGAACGCAAACCGAGATACGCCGGAAAGCGCGCCGCGTACGGTAATCTTATTAGCGGAAATACCGATATCGTAGACCTTGCTAAACTGTCGGTTTAGATTTTCGGATTTCCAGGCTTCGCCCTGCACCCAGTTATTCCTGATTCGTCTGTCATTATCGATAGGCGCGCGATACGCGGTCAACCGCATTTTTTCACTTAACTGTTTTTTACCGCCCACGGTTGCTTGAGTAATTGCGCCGTAAAGCTTTGAAAACTTATATTCAAAGCCATTACCGGTAACGGTATAGAATTCTTTATCTTCTGTTATTACCGGCATTACTTTTGCGGGTTTTTCTGTCAGCAACTGCGCGGGAAGCTCATGCTGAGTATGGGCAATTTCATTGTCGCCATCATATAAATAACAGTTCAAAAATGCGCCGTATTTACACTTATACAGCTTAACAGGAATATTAACGGTCCCGCTCGAAAGTGGCGGAATATTAAGCTTAACCGCCTTTTCCGTCTTGATTTCGCCGTCAAGCGTAACGGTGTACTTAAACTTTCGTTCGCTTAAATCAGTAAATGAATAAAGGTTATTTACGGTAATAACACCGTCAGAATATTCGGTACGCATGGGCTGATACGCCGCTTTTGCCTCATAAGAGCCGGATTTGAACGAACGGTCATAAAAAACCAATCCGTCACAACAGAAATTTGAATCGCTTGTAAGCTCGCCCTCAAAATCGCCGCCGTACCGACCGACGCCGTTTTTATCCAAGACCGTATGGTCCGCCCATTCCCAAATACAACCGCCTATTGCCTTAGGATATGCGTTAAACACATCGGCGTATTGATAAACGTCGCCGGGACCGTTACCCATAGCATGCGAAAACTCGCACAGAAATACCGGACGGTTAATCTTTCTGTCTTTAACTTTTTTAACGAGTTCCAAGGGAGAAAGATACATTCTTGAGTAAACGTCCGAACCGGAAATAACGCCTTTATCACCTGCGCCCTCATAGTGTGCAAGCCTGCCGTCGTCGAGAGAACGGAGCCAATCTATCATTAACTCATGGTTTTTGCCGTAACCGCTCTCGTTACCGGCAGACCACATTATAACAGAGACGTGATTCTTATCGCGGGCAACCGCGCGTTTCATACGTTCTAAATACTCTTTGCGCCACATCGGGTGCTGACAGGGCCAAACCCTATTTGAAACGTCATAACCGCCGGTGGCATTCGGGTCACGGCTTACAAAACCGTGAGTTTCAATATCGTTTTCAAGAATCACATAAAAGCCCATCTCGTCGCACATATCGAGGAACTTAGGCGTCGGCGGATAGTGCGACGTGCGAATGCAGTTTATATTGAGCTTTTTCATTTGTTTTAGGTCGAGCATTAAATCATCATCAGATTCATACCAGCCGTTATATGGATTAGTATCATGATGATTAACACCGTAAAGCTTAATCGGAGTACCGTTAATCAGCAACTCGTACTTCTTTGAAATCGCTATTGAGCGAAAAGCGGTACGAAACTTAATTTCTTCGCCGTTGCGACTGATGAGTACGGTATATAAAACCGGTTTTTCTGCATTCCAATACTTTGGATTTTTTACGGAGAAACCGGCCGTCGTTACACTGTCGGCTTTACCTATCAGCTTACCGTCAACGTCATATAACGAGATATCGGCTTTTTTATCCGGCGTTACGGTGATAACGGAATTTTCGGCGCGGACAGTTACGTCGTTTATATGACCTGAAGGTCTGTTCAGAATATAGCAGTCGCGGAAAATACCGTTCATTCTGAAAGAATCCTGGTCTTCAAGATAACTGCCGGCGCACCATTTGAGCACCTTGACACGAACGGTGTTTTTACCCTTTTTTATGAATTCGGTTATATCAAATTCAGCCTGAAGGTGGCTACCCTGCGTAAAGCCGACATAATTGCCGTTAATATAAAGTACGCCACAGGTGGCGACGCCCTCAAAAACAAAGTATACTTTACCGAGTATCTTTTCAAGCACAAAGTCGCGTTCGTATATACCGCACGGGTTTTCATCGGGAACGTACGGAGGGTCAACCGGTATCGGATAATGAATATTGGAATAATTCGGATTTTCGTAACCCTCGGTCTGCCAGCATGACGGAACCTTTATAGTCCCCCACTTTTTAATATGCTCCGGAACGTCAACATCACGCTTATAAAAGTTAAAGCGCCAGATACCGTTTAACAGCAGGTATTCCGATATACCGCCGGGTATATAATAACAGCGCGGTTTTTTACGGTTTTCAGAAGTTACCTTAGAGTTTTCATAAAAACGCATGGCTTACCTCAATTAATATGTTTAATAATATAGTCGTTCTGTTCGAGTACACGCCCGACAGCGTAAATCATAAAGAAAATTATGGCTGAAAAAACGGCGAAAACAAGGACGATAC
>JAFZIW010000108.1 GCA_017554125.1 Clostridia bacterium
CGTTCACCGAAAGGTCGTAATTTGCTTCGCAAACCGCCCTGTTCGAATCTCGTCGTTTCAATGAAACGAAAAAGAAGAGTTGTATCAAAAGTGCTACAGTATGACGAGATTCGCCCGACGCAACGCGTCGGCACGCACGCGCCCTCGACAAACGTCCACAGGAAGTTTGTCGTTTTGCTTTGCAAAACCGGGCTGTTCGAATCTCGTCGTTCCAATGAAACTAAAAAGAAGAATTGTATCAAAAGTGATACAGTATGACGAGATTCGCCCGACGCAACGCGTCGGCACGCACGCGGGCTTTACGACCGTTCACCGAAAGGTCGTAATTTGCTTCGCAAACCGCCCTGTTCGAATCTCGTCGTTTCAATGAAACGAAAAAGAAGAGCCGTACCTACGGTACAACTCTTCTTTTTGGTGACCCGGACGAGATTCGAACTCGTGTTACCGCCGTGAAAGGGCGGTGTCTTAGGCCACTTGACCACCGGGCCGCTGGTGGCTGTAATTGGATTCGAACCAATGACACTCCGGGTATGAACCGAATGCTCTAGCCAACTGAGCTATACAGCCGAATATTTGCGCGACCTACATATTATATAAGTTATTATCGTATTTGTCAAGGAAAAAATACAAAAAAAGACGGCGCAAACGCGCCGTCAATAATTAAAAACCTAAATTCCGTCAGCCATACATTTTAATTCGGAATAAATAATGTTATACCCGAAAGCCGAATTGCCGTTCGGCACGATGAGCGTTTCGGCTTCGGTCACGAATTCATCGTTATCGTGGGGGCTTACCGTAACCGAAGAATAAACCGTAAAACTGCCGTCCTCATTTTCGCTGATTTCGGTTATTTCGTGGCGGTACGCCGTGTAACCGCGGGGGTTGATATAAACGTATCCGTCCTTATGGACGCTCTCGTCTTCTGTTATTTCGGCTATTTCTATGCCGTACATATCGCTTACAAACCCGATTACCGCCGCTTGCGGCAGATACTGCGAATCACTATTTTCGCGCCGGTCGAGAATCGCAAGCATTGAATTCTGCGTTAAGGTGTCGGCATCCTCAAAATCGGCGCCGTAGCAGAAATTGCGGTTGAGCATATTGAGAAACCGCGCCTTTACGGCGTCGGGCTCCTCCGTTTTTGCCGACGCTGACACGCTCGCCGAGGCGGGCGCGAAAGCAAACGCCGCAAGCACCGCGGCACAAACCGAGAGAGCCAAAATTATAAATCTTTTTTTCATAAACGACGCCTCCCTCGGATTTTCTTTATTCTATTATACTTATTGGCAGACAAAAAGTAAGCAACAATTCAGTTACAAATAATTTCAATTTTGTTACATATTGAGGAAAAAATTGCAAAAATTTAACCATTGTTACAAATTAACAATTTTTTTCACATTTTTGAAAAAATTCAGTTGTAATTGCATAAGCGTTATGTTATACTCATAATACGTGAAAAAAGCGTGAAAACACTTAAAATCTTAGAAGGAGTGCTTAACTTTGAAAGTTTACGAACCTGACCAAATTAAAAATGTTGCTTTTTTAGGTCACTCGGATGCCGGCAAGACGACGCTTGCCGATGCGATTATTTATTGCGGCGGCGAGGCGGACAGAATAGGCAAAACCGCGGACGGTACCGCGTTACTCGATTTTGACCCTGAGGAGAAGAAACGCGGTTGCTCGGTTTCCACGTCGGTTTATTCTCTTGAAAACGGCGGTCAGAAAATTAATCTTATAGACGCGCCGGGACTTTTCGATTTTGCTTCCGGCATCAGCGAGGCTCTTACCGCGGCTGATACCGCGATAATTACGATTTCCGGTAAATCCGGTATCACGGTCGGCGCGAAACAGTGCTACGATAAAGCTCGCGCCGCCAAAAAGGCTATTGCTTTCTTTATAGGAAAACTTAATTCCTCACATGCGCATTTCTACCGCGTTATTTCGGCGCTTGTCGCAAGCTACGGCGCGGCGGTATGCCCGGTAATAGTTCCTTACGTTGAGGAAGACGTTGTAAAATGCTATGTAAATCTCGTTGAGAATCAGGCGTATACCTTTAACGGCATTAAGCCGGTAAAATGCGATATGCCGACAAGCAGCGACGTCAGCAGTATGCGCGATATGCTTCTTGAAGCGGTCGCGTCCGCCGACGAGGCGCTTATGGAAAAATATTTCGAGGGCGAGACTTTCACGTCCGAGGAAATAGCCTCCGGTTTGCGCACCGGAACGCGCGACGGCAGTATCTGCCCGGTGTTCTGCGGCGCTCAGGAGACGGGAGAAGGCGTATCCTTCCTTATTGACGGTATTCTCAATATAATGCCGTCCGCCGCCGACGCCAACAAGGCGGAGGGTGAGAACAGCGCTTTGGTCTTCAAGACCATCGCCGACCCGTTCGTAGGCAAGCTTTCTTATTTTAAGGTTATCGGCGGAGAAATCAAAGGCGATATGCGCCTTAAAAACAATCGCACCGGCGAAGAAGAGCGTATAGCGAAGGTTATGATTCTTAAAGGCGGCAAGCAGGAAGACGCCGCCAAGATACCCTTCGGCGATATCGGCTGCGTTTCAAAGCTTTCGGCTACCGTAACCGGCGATACGCTTTCAGCTTCCGGCAAGGTTGAGGCAAAAGCGGTCGAGTTCCCGAAGCCGACTCTTAAAGCCGCTATTTATCCCATTAAGAAGGGCGACGAGGAGAAGATAAGCTCGGGTCTTGTGCGTATATGCGAAGAGGATCCTTCTTTCGAGGTTTATTCCGATCCCGAAACGCATGAGCAGATAATCGTTACCCTCGGCGAACAGCATACCGATATCGTACTCAGCAAGCTTAAAACCAAATTCGGCTGTGAGGCAAAGCTTGAAGAGCCGAAGATAGCATACAGAGAGACCATTAAAAAAGCGGTCAAAGCGCAGGGCAGACATAAGAAACAGTCCGGCGGTCACGGTCAGTTCGGCGACGTTTGGATAGAGTTTGAGCCTTGTGACAGCGACGACCTCGTATTTGAAGAAAAGGTATTCGGCGGCGCCGTACCGAAAAACTTCTTCCCTGCGGTTGAAAAGGGACTCCGCGACAGCGCGCAGACCGGCGTACTCGCGGGCTTTAAGATGGTAGGTATAAAGGCGACTTTGGTCGACGGTTCTTATCACCCGGTTGACTCTTCGGAAATGGCGTTCAAAACGGCCGCTTCCATCGCCTTCAAAGAGGGTATTTCAAACGCAAACCCGGTACTGCTTGAACCGATATACACCTTAAACGTTATAGTTCCAGATGAAATGCTCGGCGACGTCATAGGCGATATCAACAAGCGCCGCGGCAGAATTATCGGCATGGAGCCCGGCGAGAACAAGTTACAGAACGTTACCGCCGAAGTTCCGATAGCTGAAATGAGCGATTTCTCGACCGCCATGAGGGCTATTTCCCAGGGCACGGCGACCTTCACTACCGAATTTGCCCGCTATGAGGAAGTTCCCGCCGCTATAATGCAAAAGGTAATTGAAAAGGTTAAAAGCGAATAAATTTCCGTAAAAAAATTCCGCGGGATTCCGCGGAATTTTTTTATTCGCTTTTTACCGGTCGTCTTTTCCGTTCTTATAAGGAACGTATTTGATTTTGCGGCTGCTTCTGGTTTTCTTTTTGCGGTTGAGCAAAAGTATCCATACTATAAGCAACAGTATTATTCCGACGACGGTCACGTACACGATTTTCATGAATTTTGAGGTGAAAAAGTTTTTGGTGGCGTCCATGACGGCAAGCACCGTGCTTTTTTCTATATCCTCGTGCGATACGAGGTTTACCGTACCGATAACCTCGTTCGCGTATTTGATATCAGCCGTTCCGAGAATCTGACCTTTGGATATCGGCGCTCTTACGCTGTCGCTTTTAAGGTGCGGCTCTATAACTATTGTCGAATCATCCGCGTCTTTGGGTAATAACGACTGAAATCCGTTTTCGAGGTATGCCATTACGGTATCGGTTTTTGATGAAAGCCTTACTTCCGCTCCGGCAACCGGGTTTTTGGTGTCGCCTATCTCTTTTATTACGAAATTCCCGAAAGCCCAGTTGAAAAGGTTTTTGCTCTCTGAAAACTCGTACCGCTTGACGCCCGGTTTATTATCGCAATGGAAAAGTATGCACATATAAGTATAGTCGATACCGTCATTGCCGCGACGCGTCGCGGTACTTACAAGGCATCTGCCCGCTTCGGTCGTAAAACCGGTTTTAACGCCGGTCGCGTAGTTGTAAAAATAATTTGTCGAGTTATCCAGCAAAAAATTGGTCGTTGAAAGCCTGCGCGTGTGATTATACATATTCGTCTCGGGTACCTCGTATCTCGATTTCGCGCAGGCCGTCTTGAAGGTTTCGTTTTTAAGCGCGTAGGTGGTCAGAACGTATGTGTCGCGCGCGGTGGTATAATGGTCGTCGTCATGAAGACCGACCGGGTTTTGATAATGGGTATTTTTAAGTCCCAATTCCTGCGCCTTCGCGTTCATCATATCAACAAAGTTTTCGACCGTTCCGCCGTAGGTCAAAGCGGCGAGATACGCGCAGTCGCCGCAGGAAGACATAAGAACGTAATACAATAAATCGATTTGCCGTATCTCCTCGCCGACTTTAAGATTTGAGCAAACGCTTCCCGTGCCGAGAATAAGCTTTTGCGCCTCTTCATTCATGGCGATTTTGGCTTCCGGGTCGTAAATCGGACTCTCGAGTATAAGGGTCACGACCATTATTTTTGTAATTGAAGCGGGATAAACTTTCGCGTCTTCGGCTTTCGCGTATACCGTTTCGCCGGTGTTCATGCAAACGAGCAAAACGCTTTCGGCGGTAAGCTCGATACCGGTCGGCTCATAGGCAAAAGCCGAAAAAACAGGAGTAAAAATTAAAAAAAGCGATAAAATTACGGAAAATATTTTTTTAGGCATAGAAATCTTCCTTGAAATGTGATAGAATATTATTACGAATTTATTATATAACATTTTTTCAAAAAAAATCAAGTGTGAAAAGCGGTGAGATAATTGGTATACGTAACCGGCGATATGCACGGCGATTTAAGCCGGCTTTACGATAAGGAGTTCAGGAAACTTCGCGCGGGCGACGTGCTTATTGTTTGCGGGGATTTCGGATATATCTTTTCCGGCGGCAAGACCGAAAAACAGGTGATAAACTTTTTTGCAAAGCGGAAATTCGTGACCGCGTTTATCGACGGTACGCATGACAATTTAAGCCGAATAAAGGCGACCCGCGCCACCGTCTGGCACGGCGGTATGGTACACAGGATAAAAGGGAATCTTTTATATCTTTGCCGCGGTCAGATATTCAAAATAGACGGTAGCACGTTTTTTGCCTTCGGCGGCGGAGAGAGCACCGATAAGGATATGCGCGTCGCCGCGGGTAACTGGTGGCGCGAGGAAGAACCGACTCCCGACGAAATGGCGGACGGCGCCCGCGTTCTTGACGAGGCGGGTCTTAAAGTGGATTATATCGTTACCCATGAGCCGCCGTCGCTCGTTAAAAGCTCGATGCTGCTCAGACGAGGCGAAAACGATAATACCAACAAAATCAACGGTTATTTCGAGGAAATAGGCAGGTCATGCGCGTTTCGCCGCTGGTATTTCGGCTCGCTTCATGAGGATAGGGTCATCACCGACCAGGCCGAACGTGCCAAAGAAATCGCTGATTTTAAAGAACAAGAATATTGGACTATCGGAGCGCAATTCGAAAAGCCGAAAACAGCTCCTCAATTTTGGGCC
>JAFZIW010000109.1 GCA_017554125.1 Clostridia bacterium
CGATATACTGCCGTATATCGGTATTGAGCCGCAGTACAGCGAGGACGAACTCAAACACGTATCGATTTCGGTTCCCGAAGTTACGGGAAGCGATGTAATCGACGCTAAAAAATCATTGAGCGGCATAGGTCTTTCCTACAAGGTGGTAGGGAGCGGTGAAAAGGTCGTTCGTCAGCACCCCGCCGCGGGTAACGCGGTATTCAGAGGCGGTACGGTAATACTATATACCGACGATTCCGAAGCGCAGACGACTACGGTACCCGATTTGCTCAATAAAACCGCAAACGAGGTCAACACCGCCGCGGCGTCGGCAAATATCAACGTTGAATTCTCGGGTAACGTTTCTTCGCCGTCGATAAAATCTTACAGACAAAGTATTAACCCGGGCGAAACAGTGCCCGCGGGTCAGATAGTCACGGTATATTTCCGTGACGAGACAACGGTAGATCTTGCAAACTGAAAGGGAGAAAATGTGATGCTTTTAAGCGGGTTGATTAGTGGCGTCGACAGCAAATTCGCCGGTGTTGAAATAAGCGGCGTTACGTGCGATTCAAGGGAAGTTAAGGACGGATTTGCTTTTGTGTGTATAAACGGCACAACCTCGGACGGTCACGGTTTTGCTGAAAAAGCCTTAGAACAGGGCGCGGCGGTTATAATCGCGGAACGCGATACCGGGCTTCTTAATCAGGTTATCGTTGAAAACACGCGCAAAACGTACGCTTCAATGTGCGCGGCGTGGTTCGGATATCCGGCGAATAAACTCCACCTTATCGGCATTACGGGAACAAATGGCAAAACCTCCTCGACGTATATGCTTAAAACTATTCTCGAAAAAGCGGGAAATAAGGTAGGCTTGATAGGGACTATTCAGAATCTTATAGGCGATACGCCGATTGGAGCAAAGAATACCACACCGCAGGCATACGAACTTAATTCACTTTTCAGTCAAATGTTAAAAGCGGGATGTACGTGGTGCGTTATGGAAGCCTCGTCTCACGCGCTTGACCAGTACCGCATATACGATCTGCCTTTCGAGGTTGCGGCGTTTACAAATCTTACGCAGGATCATCTTGACTACCATAAGACAATGGAAAACTATCTTGCGTCAAAGAAAAAGCTTTTCGGAATGTGTAAAACCGCGGTCATAAACGCCGACGACGCTTATTCGGCGGAGCTTATGAACGGGCTTGACTGCAAGACCGTAACCTATTCTAACGGTAATCAGGCCACATACAGCGCGCGTTCGGTAAAATACAGACCTGACAGCGTTGAATATGAAATGTTATCCGGCGGAAAACTTGAACATATAAGAATTCCTATCGGCGGAGATTTTACCGTTTACAATTCGCTTCTTGCCGTTTCAGTCGCTATTGAGGCGGGAATTGATATCGAAACCGTTAAGGCGGCGCTCGCCGAAATGAAGGGCGTAAAGGGAAGAGTGGAATCGGTACCGACCGGGCGTGACTTTTCGGTAATTATCGATTACGCGCATACGCCTGACGGACTTAAAAACATACTTTCAACATTCACAAAATGTGAAAAAAACAGGCTTGTACTCGTCTTTGGCTGCGGTGGCGACCGCGACAAAACCAAACGTCCTATAATGGGGAATATCGCCGTTCACGCGGCGGATTACGTTATCGTTACGAGCGATAACCCCCGTACCGAGGACCCGAGGGCGATTATCGACGATATTTTGGTCGGAACCAAAAGCTGCGGCACACCCGTAAAGGTTATCGAAAACAGAATAGAGGCAATTAAATACGCCGTTAAAACGGCGCGAGCGGGCGATATCATCGTACTTGCGGGAAAAGGACACGAGACGTATCAGATACTTGCCGATAAAACCATTCATCTTGACGAACGCGAAGTGGTAAGTGAGGCATTAAGCGAAATCGGGGGAGAATGAAATGAAAAATATAACTGTGATTATCGCGGCGTTTGCGGCATTTGCGGTAACATCGCTTTTGGGATTTATAGTTATACCGTATTTGCGTAAACTGAAATTCGGACAGACTATTCTTGAAATCGGTCCGAAGTGGCACGAAAGTAAAAAAGGTACGCCTACAATGGGCGGTATTATGATTATCGCCGGTGTTTTCGTTGCTGTTGCGGTCGCGTTCGGTCAGTCGGCAATATCGGGCGGTGAATTCTATTTACAACTTAAAGATAAATTCAATTTATCAATTTTCATAGCCGGTATTGCTATGGCGCTTGGTATGGGCTTGATAGGTTTTTTAGACGATTATATAAAAGTAGTTAAAAAACGCAATTTAGGGCTTACCGCGCGTCAAAAAACTTTTCTTCAACTGCTGGTTTCGGCGCTTTATCTTATGACGCTTGCATTAGTCGGCGTAAGGACTACGGTTATACCCTTCATAGGCGAAATAGACGTTTCAAGCGGTTTAGGTTTGATTTTTTGGCCGATAGCGCTTATGTTTGTTTACGGCTTTACAAACGCTGTAAATCTTACCGACGGGCTTGACGGTCTGGCTTCAAGCGTAACGCTTGTCGTATCCTGCGCCTTAATGCTCATTTGCGGCTTCTTCAGTTCATTTCACGGAAACGTCGCCGCCGCCGCGCTTGCGGGCGCGTGCGCCGGGTTTATCGTATGGAACAGTAAACCCGCCAAGGTATTTATGGGTGATACCGGCTCGATGTTTTTGGGCGGTATGGTTGTATCGCTCAGTTTCAGTACCGGCAGACCGATTCTTTTGATTTTAATCGGAATAATCTATCTTATCGAAGCCTTTTCGGTTATGCTTCAGGTGGCGTATTATAAAAAGACCAAAAAGCGTATATTCAAAATGGCGCCGATTCATCACCATTTTGAAATGTGCGGTTGGAGCGAAGAAAAGGTCGTGTTCGTTTTTTCGTTTTTAACCCTTATCGTTTCGGTTATTGCGATAGTTTTGGTCGTTTTGGAGAATACTTTATTAAAATAAATACTCAGAAAGGGAAGAACGATGCAGAAGGGCAATTCCACTTCACAAAAAAACAGAATATGGTTGACCGGAAAGCTTGATATTACATTTCTTTCCTTTGTTTTGATTTTGCTTACAATAGGACTTGTGATGCTGTTTTCCGCAAGTTACGCCTATTCTTACGAATACTACAACAACAGTTACCGTTTTATACTCAAACAGGCGATTTTCGCTGCGATAGGCGTTGCCTTTATGCTTGGAATTTCGCGGATTGATTATCATTTTTTGCGGAAATTCGCGTGGGTCATATATTTTATAACAATGTTTATGCTTTTTGCCCTGCTCCTTATACCGCCTATGGTAAAAGGCATGGACGTTAAGCGTTGGATAATTATAGGCCCGATAAACTTTCAACCGTCGGAAATAGCCAAGTTTGCCATTATATTACTGTTTTCGAGTTTCATTGCCGCGAATCATAAGCGTATGGGCGAGATAAAAGTGGTGCTTTTACTGCTCGGAATTTTGCTTGCAATGTGCGTTCTTGTCGCACTTGAACCGCATCTTTCGGCAACGGTGCTGATATTTGCGATAGGTATAATAATAATGGTCGTCGGCGGGATGAAGGTCATGCACATAGTAGCCGGTTTCGTACTCGGCGCCGTCGGCTTCTTACTTGCGATTTTCACCAACGTAATTGGCTACGGTTCCGACCGTATAAAATACTGGCATGACCCCTGGCTTGACGCAAAGGGCAAAGGCTTCCAGATAATACAGTCGTTGCTCGCGATAGGCTCCGGCGGAGTGCTCGGCAGGGGAATAGGGCAGTCGAGACAGAAGTATCTGTGGGTTCCCGAACCGCATAACGATTTCATATTTTCAATAGTGTGCGAGGAACTCGGTCTTATCGGCGCTCTTATTGTCATATTGCTTTTTGCATTGCTTATATGGCGCGGATTTGTAATAGCCATGAACGCGCCTGATAAATTCGGCTCGTTTTTGGCTATCGGACTGACCTTCCAGGTGGGTCTTCAGGCAATGCTCAATATTTGGGTCGTTACAAATACAATACCGAATACGGGTATCAGTCTTCCGTTTTTCAGCTACGGCGGAACGTCGCTGGTTTTGTTGCTTATTGAAATGGGGATTGTTCTTTCGGTATCCAGAATGTCCAATATGGAAAAGTCATAGGCGCTTTACTGTGAAAGGTGGATGAATTATGCATATTCTGTTTGCCGGCGGCGGTACCGCGGGTCATATCAACCCCGCTCTCGCCATTGCCGGATATATAAGGGAAAAACATCCCGACGCGCATATCAGTTATATCGGCACGCCTGATAAACTTGAAGCAAAACTCGTGCCTGAAAAGGGATACAATTTCAGGACTATTGAGGTCGCCGGTTTTAAGCGCTCCTTTAAGCCGAAGGATATGCTTAAAAACGTTAAGGCGGTGACGCTTGCGGCTCGCGCTTCGGTCAGCGTACGCAAAATTCTCGGCGAGCTTCAGCCTGACGTTGTTATCGGAACCGGCGGTTATGTCAGCGGTCCGGTGCTCAGGGAGGCGGCAAAACTCGGTATAAAAACAGCTATACATGAGCAAAACGCGTTTCCCGGCGTTACAACGAAAATGTTGGCGAGTAAAGTTGACGCCGTTATGCTGGCTATGCCCGAGGCGCAAAAATATATGAAGCTTAAATCAAAACCGTACATTACCGGAAACCCGGTAAGGCGCGAATTGCTTGCCACCTCACGGGAAGACGCCAGAGCCGCCCTGGGGCTCGACGAGCGTCCGCTTCTTCTCTCGTTCGGCGGTTCGCTCGGTGCGAAATATATAAATCTTGCGGTTGAGGGACTTATTGAATGGCATAACAACACAAAGCGGTTTTATCATATTCACGGTACCGGCAAAGCGGGCTTTGAAAGTATGAAAAACGATTTCAAAGAAAAAGGCATAGTTTTAAGCGATGAAATTGACGTCAGGGAATACATTAAAAATATGAACGAGTGTATGGCGGCGGCGGATCTTGTGATTTCGCGAGCCGGAGCTATTACGCTCAGCGAAATAACGTCAATGGGCAAGCCGGCGATTTTAATACCTTCGCCTTATGTTGCGGAGAATCATCAGTTCCATAACGCGATGACCTTAAAGCGTGCGGGTGCGGCGGAAATAATCGAGGAAAAGGATTTGACCGCCGAAAAGCTCATTGAAGTAGTAGAGGGGCTTATTGAGAACAAACCACGGCTTGAAAAAATGTCCGCCAATGCGCGGAAAATCGCCATAACCGACTCTAACGAGCGGATATATGACGTAATAATGAAACTGTATACCAACGCATAATCTTTGAAAAAATGACAAAAAAGCGGCTCCCGCATAGTATGGATTGTAGTATCCATCGGGAGGCGCTTTATGCAAAATCTCATAATCAGAGGCGGCAGACGGCTGGGCGGTGACGTCAGCATTCACGGGGCTAAAAACAGCGTGTTGCCGCTTATATGTTCTACCGTTCTGTTAAACGGCAAAAGCATATTACATAACTGTCCGGCTTTGACCGACGTATATGCCGCTCTTGATATACTTGAATCTCTCGGTATTGAGTGGAGTATGAGCGGCTCCGATATTGAAATAATTTCAAAACACCCCGAAAATTTTGAAATATCCGAAGAGCTTATGCTTAAAATGAGGTCGTCGGTCATGTTTCTCGGAGCTATTCTTTCGAGAACGGGTCGCGCGGTAATAAGCGCCCCCGGCGGATGCAGATTAGGTCCGCGACCTATCGACATCCATATATCCGCCCTCAAAAAACTCGGCGCGGTTATGCGCGAGAGCGGCGGCAGGCTGATTTTCGAAGCTTTGAACGGTCTTGTCGGCACCGAAATCGTGCTCGATTTTCCGAGCGTCGGCGCGACGGAAAATATAATAATGGCGGGCGCGCTCGCAAGCGGTGTAACCGTAATTTACAACGCGGCAAGAGAACCTGAAATCAAAGACCTTACCGATTTTCTCATCAAGTGCGGCGCGGATATTTCGGGCGGCGGTACCGATACTGTTGTAATACGTGGCGTGAATAGGCTTGACTGTGCGGAGCATACGGTTATTCCCGACAGAATAGAGGCGGCAACCTATATGGCAGCGGCGGCCGCGACCGGCGGAAATATCACACTTAAAAGTGTAATTCCGAATCACTTTAACGCGGTCAGTGAAGTTTTGCGCGAATCCGGCTGTGAAATTAACTGCTCGGATAATGAGGCGATTATATCCGCGCCATCAAGGCTTGATGCCGTAAAGGCGGTCAAGACCCGCGTTTATCCCGGCTTTCCTACCGACGCCGGTCCTATGATTTTAAGTGCGCTCAGTACTGCGCGCGGTACTTCGGTTATAAGCGAAAGTATATTTGAAAACCGGTTCGGTTTTACCGATGAATTATCACGTTTCGGCGCAAGGGTAATGGTTTTCGGTAAGGTTGCGGTAGTCGACGGAGTAAACAGTCTTTCGGCGGCGCAGTGCAACTGTACCGACCTGCGCGGCGGCGCGGCGCTTATAATTGCGGCGCTTACGGCAAACGGTGAAAGCACGGTCGGAAATCTTTGCCATATTATGCGCGGATATCAGGATTTATCAAAAAATTTAAGAATGCTCGGCGCGGATATTACTGAAATGTAAAGGAAAAAGACATGAAAAAGGAATTAACTGAAATCGAAGCAAAACGTAATCAGCGAAAAAAGAAGATAAGAAAGCGCAGACTTATTGTTTTTTCTCTTTTTATGCTTTTAGTATGCGCCGTTCTTCTTTTTGTCCTTTTGAAGACCAAACTTTTCCCGGTAAAGAATATAAGCGCTTCCGGCAGCGCGCTTTACACCGCGGAGCAGATTGTTGAGGCGAGCGGAATAGACGGTAAAACGCCGATATTCGGAATTTCCGAAAAGAAAACGGAAGAAAACATTATAAAGATGCTTCCGTTCATCGAAAGCGTTAAAATCAAGCGGAAATTCCCCGATTCGGTTCAAATTACAGTTACCGACGCGAAAGAATACTTTGCTTTCAGGACCGACGGCGGTTACGCTATCACCAATAAAAACACCCGCGTTTTGGATATCTCACAAACCGAAGAATTGCCCGAGGGCGTAATAGAGGTGATCGCGGACGGGCTGAAATTCAAAACGGCGAAGAACGTAGAATTCAAAAACGATACTCAAAAAGAGCTGTTTGAAATGCTCACTTCTTATCCCGAGGATAAGAACATGAAACTCAACAGCGTTGATATTACCGATACAGTACAGTTGAAAATACGTATTGAGGATAGGTTCGACGTTAATCTCGGAAACAGAGAAAACCTCAAAAACAAAATTGACCACCTTGCCGGTATGATTACTACGATGGAAGGCAAAAAAGGCAAAATCAACCTCGAGTCATGGTCTCAATCCGACAAAAAAGCGTTCTTTACGGCAGAAAATTAGTGTTTTCTGAAAATAATTGAATAAAAGTATTGAAATTTGAAAAAATGTGTGTTAATATCGGTATATATATTATGGGTGTATAATATTCAAGACTATATTTTATATAAACGGAGGAATTACAAATGCCATTTGAAGTTGCAGAAGAGATGGAGAACGTTGTTCAGATTAAAGTTGTAGGTGTCGGCGGCGGCGGCGGTAACGCTGTTAACCGTATGGTTAACGCGGGAGTTCGCGGTGTTGAGTTTATAGCTATCAATACCGATAAAGCGGCGCTGTTCCTTTCTAAAGCCGATCAGAAGATTCAGATAGGCGAAAAATCGTCAAACGGTTTAGGCGCGGGCGGCAACCCGGATAACGGTCGTGCCGCGGCTGAAGAGTCACGCGATGAAATCGCGGCGGCTATTCGCAGCGCCGATATGATATTCATTACCGCCGGTATGGGCGGCGGTACCGGTACAGGCGCCGCTCCGATAGTTGCCGCTATAGCAAAAGAACTCGGCGTTCTTACCGTTGGTATAGTTACAAAGCCTTTCGCTTTCGAGGGCAAAAAACGCATGGCTCAGGCTGAGGCGGGCATTGCCGCTTTAAGCGAGCAGGTTGACAGTCTCGTTGTTATCCCCAATGAGAGACTTAAATATGTATCTGAGCAGAAGATAACCTTCAAAAACGCTTTCAATATTGCCGATGACGTTCTCCGTCAGGGCGTTCAGAGCATTTCCGAACTTATTAACGTTACCGCTCTTGTTAACCTTGACTTTGCGGATGTTAAGTCTATTATGGCTGATGCCGGTTACGCTCATATGGGCGTCGGCATTGCTACCGGCAGAGATAAGGCTGAGCAGGCGGCTAAAGCGGCTATTACCAGCCCGCTTATCGAAACGTCTATGGATAATGCCCGTGGCGTGATCATCAGCATTACCGGTTCTGATGATATCGGTCTTGAAGAGGTTGAACTTGCTTCCTCCATCATCGCTGATATGGCTCATCCGGATGCGACCATTATCTGGGGTGCTCAGCTTGATGACAGTCTCGAGGATACCATTCGCGTAACGGTTGTTGCGACCGGTCTCGGTGAGATGAAGAAAAAGGATGGTTCCGATTTAGCTTCATTCATCAATTCGAGTTCGGATGACGATGACGAGTCTTACGGCGAAGTAATGAAATTCTTTAATAACGATTAATTTTAGCATTTTCGCCCGAAGGTTTAATCTGGCGGCAGCCGAACACAGTTCAGTTTGGCTGCCGCCTTTCCGTTTTTTAACGTTCATTTTAATTATTCTTCGGGATTTATTGAGGTTTTTTTATGACGCTTAATGAATTGAAACCGGGCGAAAGCGCGGTTGTAAAGGTTGTCGGCGGCGAGGGCGCGTTACGGCAACATTTTCTCGATATGGGTGTAATACCCGGCGCGGTCGCCACGCTTATAAAGCTCGCCCCCATGGGCGACCCTATGGAGCTTCAGATTCACGGCTATGAACTGACGCTTCGCGTTGACGACGCCAAAAAAATTGAGATAGACCGCGTTGATCTGCCTGATAGCAATACTGAAAACGGTGATTCGGTTAAGGATAGAATAGAACATCCGGGTCTCGGTGAAGAGGGTAAGTATCATACCAAATCGGGAACTAAAATTCCGAAAGGTAAACAAATGACCTTTGCGCTTGCCGGAAACCAAAACTGCGGTAAGACGACGCTTTTCAATGAGCTTACCGGCTCAAACCGCCATGTTGGTAATTTTCCCGGCGTTACGGTCGATAGGATAAGCGGCGAGATAAAGGAACATCCCGATACGCTTGTCACCGACCTGCCCGGTATTTATTCTCTCTCACCGTACAGCAGTGAGGAAATCGTTTCCCGCCGTTTTATCATTGATGAAAAGCCTACTTGTATTATAAACATTGTTGACGCTACGAATATTGAGCGTAATATGTATCTCACCATGCAGCTCATGGAACTTGATACGCCCATGGTGCTGGCACTTAATATGATGGATGAAATGCGCGGCAACGGCGGTACCGTTCTTATCAACGAAATGGAAGATATGCTCGGTATACCTGTCGTTCCGATTTCGGCGGCAAAGCGTGAGGGCGTCGATGAGCTTATACGCCATGCCATACATATAGCAAAGTATTCCGAAAAACCGGGAAGAACCGATTTTTGCGATAAAAACGCCGCCGGCGGCGCGGTACACAGAGCGATTCACGGAATAATGCACCTTATTGAAGACCATTGTGTCGAAACGCAGATACCGGTACGCTTTGCGGCGTGTAAGCTTATCGAGGGCGACAGTCTTGTCGCCGAGCGGCTTAATCTAACCGAAAATGAACATGAGCTAATTGAGCATATAATTGTTCAAATGGAAAAAGAACGCGGGCTTGACCGCGCCGCCGCGATAGCGGATATGCGTTTTTCGTTTATAAATAAGCTTTGTGAAAACTGCGTTATCAAGCCGAAGAAAAGCAAAGAGCAGATACGCAGTCGGAAAATTGACGCCGTTCTTACCGGTAAATATACCGCGATACCCGCGTTTATCGCAATAATGGCGGCGGTCTTTTGGCTGACCTTCGATGTGATAGGCGGTTTTTTACAGTCGCTCATTGAAAGCGGTATTGACAGCCTTACCGATATAACCGCCGATTTTCTTCAAAAAACGGGCGTCAACGCCGTAATACGCTCCCTTGTTATCGACGGCGTATTCAAGGGCGTAGGCAGTGTCATTTCGTTTATACCTATAATAGTTACGCTCTTTTTCTTCCTGTCTTTGCTTGAAGACAGCGGCTATATGGCGCGTATCGCTTTTGTTACCGATAAGCTTTTGCGCCGCGTCGGTCTTTCGGGCAGAAGCATAGTGCCTATGCTTATCGGCTTCGGGTGTACCGTGCCGGCGGTCATGGCGAGCAGAACGCTTCCGTCAGCCCGTGACCGTAAAATGACGGTTATACTCACGCCCTTTATGAGCTGTACGGCGAAACTGCCGGTTTACGCGTTTTTCACCGCGGCATTTTTCCCGAAGCACGGCGGACTTGTTATGATAGGGCTTTATCTGCTCGGTATAATTACCGCGATACTTTTGGCGTTAATACTTAAAGGCTCGCTCTTTAAGGGCGAGGCGGTGCCGTTTGTTATGGAACTGCCGAATTACAGAATGCCGGGCATAAAGAACGTTTCACGACTGCTTTGGGATAAGGCAAAGGACTTTTTATCTCGCGCCTTTACGGTGATTTTTATCGCTTCAATGGTTATATGGTTCTTTAGAAGCTTTGATTTCAGACTGAATCTTGTCAGCGATTCAAAGGATAGTATACTTGCCGCCGTCGCCGGCGTTATCGCTCCGATATTCAAGCCGATAGGCTTCGGCGACTGGAGGATAGCCACCGCGCTCATTGCCGGTTTTATGGCAAAGGAAAGCGTTGTTTCCACCGTTTCGGTTCTCTTTGGCGGTACGGCAATAACCGTTTTAGGCTCCGCCTCGGCGCTCGCGTTGCTCGTGTTCTGCCTGCTTTATACACCTTGTGTAGCGGCGGTCGCGGCAATAAGGCGTGAAATCGGTCGCGGCTGGGCGGCGGTTGTGATAGTCGGTCAATGCGCCGTTGCGTGGCTTGCCGCGCTGATAATCCGCGCAATCGCGTTGTTGATTATTTAATAATATGTGTATAACGTATATAAACGCGGCGGGGGGAATCCCCGCCGCACCTATTGTCTGAAATCTGACGTCTGCTGTCTGATAGCTGTGAAGCGCCCGCTTTCGCGGGCGCTTCGTTGTTGCGTGGTTCTGTTATCAGCAACCGCAGCCGCAACCGTTTTCATTGTTACCGCAGCAGCAGGTGAGTAAGAGGATGAGGATAAGAACCCAAGTGCAGTTTCCGCCAAAACCGTTGTTACACATATTATAAAGACCTCCTTTTTCGTCTTTCACCACATACTATGCAAGTGCCTTTTTATGAGTTACAAATTTTTTTAATTTGCCTATTGACTTTTACTGACTTTGGTGTATAATAAAGGTCAGGAAAGGTCAAAAAGGTGATGGATATGAGAATCAGCGATTTGATTACAGAGCGAATACTCGAATTACTTAACGAATCGGATGAAAGCACCGCGGAAATTCAGCGTAACGAATTTGCAAACGGTATAGGTTGCGCACCGAGCCAGATAAACTACGTTCTTTCTTCACGCTTTACGCCTGAGCACGGCTTCATTATTGAGAGCCGTCGCGGCGGCGGAGGATATATCCGTATCAGGCGTGTTGTTTTGGACAGTTCATCCGCAATTATGCATATAATAAACTCGGTGGGCGATGAAATTGATTCCATGAGTGCGCATATTCTGATAGATAACTGCTATCAGTCCGGTCTTATTGATAAGCACAGCGCGCGGCTTATGGATTCCGCCATCTCGAAAAACGTTATGCACACGCTTCCTCCGGCAATAAGAAACGCGGTTCGCGCTTCAATTCTTAAAGAAATGCTTTTGGTACAACTGTAGACTTACTGTTGATAAGGACAAAACGCCTGAGGAAAGGAAAAATCCGGCTCTTTTTGGCTTGTCGTCCTCGTAAGGCTGTAATATGAAAGGAAATGGTTTTATGTTGTGCGAAAGATGTAAGAAAAATGTTGCTACTACTCATATCCGTTCGGTAATAAACGGCGTAGCGAAAGAGGTTCACCTTTGCGCCGAATGCGCCGCGAAGGAAGGCGTCGATTCGTTCGGCGATAACGGGTTAAGCGGTATGCTTTCCTCAATGTTCGGCGACGTAATGTCGCTTGGCGCGGCGAGCGATAAGCTGCGCTGTAAGTGCTGCGGAAGTACCTTTTCGGATATTGCCGAAAACGGAAAAGCGGGTTGCCCGGAATGCTATAAAACCTTTTATGAGGAGTTTTTACCTTATATTAAAAGGGTACACGGTTCGGCTAAACACGTGGGCAAAATACCGGGAACGGTTCACAAAATAAGCGATTCCGACAGCGACGCCGATAAACTTGAAGAGCTTAAAGCCGAGCTTTCAAAGCTTGTAAGCGAGGAGAAATTCGAACAGGCGGCGCAGGTGCGCGACAAAATCCGCGAAATGGAGGCAAAGGGATGAGTTGTTGGTATAATATGCCTTCGCCGGACGGCGATATCGCCGTAAGCACAAGAATTCGTCTGGCGCGAAATATAAACGGTTATCCTTTTCCGGCGCGTATGAGCGACGCCGCGCGGCTTGAAGTCAACGGCAAAATCAAAGAGGCTATAATCGGCAGCGATTCGCCGATAGCAAAAAAGCTTAAATATATAGATATGAAAGACGTTCCGGAAAATGAACGTATTTCCATGCTCGAAAGGCATATTGCCAGCCGTGAATTTGTATTAAATTCCGATAATAAGGCGATAATCCTTTCGGAGGATGAGTCCGTAAGTATTATGATAGGCGAGGAGGACCATATCCGCATTCAGGTCATAATGCCGGGGCTTCAACTTGAAAAGGCGTATGAGATAGCCGAAAGCATCGATAATTTGCTCTGCGAGCGGCTTGATATTGCTTTTGACAGCGCGCTCGGATTTATAACCGAATGTCCTACCAATCTCGGTACGGGGCTTCGCGCCTCGGTAATGCTTCATTTGCCGGTAAGTGAGCAAAACGGCGATATTTTAAGACTAACGCGCTCGGTAAACAAAATAGGTTATACGGTCCGCGGAATGTACGGCGAGGGTTCAAAGGCGACAGGCTCGCTTTACCAGATATCAAATCAGGTAACGCTCGGAATCGGTGAAAAGAATGTAATCGACAACCTGAAAATCATTACCGGGCAGTTGATTCAAAAAGAGAGGGATTTGCAAAAGAATCTGAACAGGGTTAAAACCGAAGATTTATGTATGCGCGCACTTGGTACGTTAAAGTACGCGCGGGTGCTTTCAAGCGCCGAGCTGATAACGCTTATATCCAGAGTAAAACTCGGTATAAACATCGGCGTTATCAAAGAGGATATAAATCCGATAAAAATACTTATTGAAGGCCAGCCGTATATGCTGATGAAAACCTACGGCAATATGACGGAAGACGAGCGCGATATTTCCCGTGCAGAAATGGTGAGAAATGCGCTCAAATAGGCTGATATAAGCTTAGGAGGCATTTATTATGAGGTACAATTTTACGGGATTTACGGAAAAAGCCAACGAATCGCTTAATCAGGCGATAAATTCGGCTCAGGTTTTAGGTCACACTTACGTCGGAAGCGAACATCTGCTTTTAGGACTTTTGCGTGTCGGCAGCGGAGTTGCCGCCGCGGTACTCGGCGAATACGGCGTAACAGCGGATAATATTGAAGAACAGATGAAAAAGAGCATAGGCGTGGGGACGCCTACGCGCCTTTCGCCCGATTATTTTACGCCCAGGGCGAAAAGGGTCATAGAATCGGCTATCGCCGGCTGTGCGGGACTTGGTAAAAAGTTTGTCGGTACTGAGCATTTACTCATTGCGATTTTAAGCGAGGGCGAGAGTTACGCCATAAGATTTTTAAGCGAACTCGGCGTCGACGTTCCGGCGCTTACCTCGCGCGCTTTAAGCGAAGCGGGTATCAACGCGGAAGATATATCTTCCGCCGATTCTGATAATGATTTTGAAGCGCCGCAAAGCAATGAAAAAGGCGGGAAAAAATCAGGACTTAACAAATACGGCGTAGACCTTACCGAACTTGCGAAAAAGGGCAAACTTGACCCTGTTATAGGCAGAGCGGAAGAAATCGAAAGGGTAATACAGATACTCTGCCGCAGAACCAAGAACAACCCCTGCCTTATCGGTGAACCGGGCGTCGGTAAAACGGCGGTCGTAGAGGGGCTCGCGGCAAAAATAGTTTCCGGCGACGTTCCCGAAATACTTGTCGGCAAACGCCTGTTTTCGCTCGACCTTACCGGTATGGTCGCCGGTACTAAATACCGTGGCGATTTCGAGGAGCGCATAAAATCGGTTATAAACGAGGTTAAAAAGTCGTCTGATATAATTCTGTTTATTGATGAGGTTCATACGATTATAGGCGCCGGCTCGGCGGAGGGCTCTACCGACGCGGCAAATATACTGAAACCGTCGCTCGCCCGCGGTGATTTTCAGGTAATAGGCGCTACTACCATAAGCGAATACCGTAAGAATATCGAAAAAGACGCTGCGCTTGAACGCCGTTTTCAACCGGTAACGGTATCTGAGCCGAGCGAAGAAGACGCCATACTGATTCTTAAAGGCTTGAAGGATAAATACGAGGCGCATCATAAGGTCACAATAACCGATGACGCGGTAAACGCGGCGGTTAAGCTTTCGGCGAGATATATAAACGACAGGTATCTGCCCGATAAGGCTATCGACCTTATAGATGAGGCAGCGTCAAAGGTGCGGCTTGCCGCGTCGTCAGCGCCGGATGATCTGAAAGAACTCGAAAAACAGATTTCCGCGTTGCAGGCGGAAAAGGAAGATGCGATTAAATCGCAGGAGTTTGAGCGTGCCGCCGGTATCCGCGACAGTATAGGCGAGAAAACGAAACAACTCGAAGAAAAACGTGCAAAATGGCATGAGCAAAACGCGCATACCTCGGGTGAGGTCACCGCGGAAACAATTGCGGAAATAGTGTCTTCGTGGACGGGTGTGCCGGTAGCTAAGCTTACCGAGGAAGAAAGCGAGCGACTGCTTAAACTCGAAGAGGAGTTGCATAACCGTCTTATCGGTCAAAACGAGGCGGTATCCGCCGTTGCAAAGGCGATACGCCGGGGCAGAGTAGGACTTAAAGACCCGAAGAGACCTATAGGTTCGTTTATATTCCTCGGTCCTACCGGAGTAGGTAAAACCGAACTCTGTAAAGCGCTCGCCGAGGCTATGTTCGGAAGCGAGAATATGATGATAAGACTTGATATGTCCGAGTATATGGAAAAGCATACGGTCTCCCGTCTTATCGGTTCGCCGCCCGGATACGTCGGGTTTGACGAGGGCGGTCAGCTTACCGAAAAGGTACGCCGGAATCCTTATTCGGTCATTCTTTTCGACGAAATCGAAAAGGCGCACCCGGACGTTTTCAACATTCTTCTTCAAATTCTCGAAGACGGTATTCTTACAGATTCTCAGGGCAGGAAAGTCGATTTCAAAAACACCGTGATAATTATGACGTCAAATATCGGCGCGCGCCTGATAACCGAGAAAAAAGTCAGCTTCGGTTTCGGCGATAATTCCGCCGATAAAGGGGATAAAGCCGATATTAAGGAAAAGGTGTTAGGCGAACTCAAAAACGCTTTCAGACCCGAATTCTTAAACCGTGTTGACGATATTATCGTCTTCTCGCGGCTTAATAAGGACGAAATCAAGATTATTGCGTCTAAAATGCTCGAAAACTTAAATAAGCGTCTTTCAAATCTCAATATTACCGCCCGCTTTACCGACGCGGTAATCGATAAGCTGTCCGAAAAAGGCTTTGACGATACCTATGGTGCAAGACCTCTTCGCCGCGTGATACAAAACGATATCGAGGATACTTTGAGTGAAAAGATACTCGACGGCTCGGTGAAAAACGGCGATACCGTAATATGCGATTTTGAAAACGGTGAATTCACGTTCACAAAAGAATAATAAGAATCAGGTGGTAAATCATGCGAACAAAACAGTTTAAGTCCGAATCAAAAAAACTTATGGATATGATGATAAATTCCATTTATACCCATAAGGAAATCTTCCTGCGCGAACTTATTTCGAACGCGTCTGACGCGCTCGATAAGCTTTATTTCAAGTCGCTTACCGATAATTCGGTGGGCATTGCGGCGGATGACTTTGTAATCCGAATTGAGCTTGATAAGGATGCGCGCACCCTGAAGGTAATTGATAACGGATGCGGAATGACCGAGGAGGAGCTCGATACAAATCTCGGTACAATAGCCAAAAGCGGTTCGTTCAACTTTAAGAACGATAACGAAAAGGTGGAAGACGTTGATATCATCGGTCAGTTCGGCGTCGGCTTTTATTCGGCGTTTATGGTCAGCGATGAGGTGACCGTCGAATCAAAAGCGTTCGGCTCTGACGGCGCTTTCCGCTGGAAATCTAAGGGTGCGGACGGATATACCGTCGAGCCGTGCGAAAAGGCTGACGTCGGTACCGTTGTAACGCTTAAAATCAGGGAATCGACAGAGGACGAAAACTACGATGAGTTTTTAGACCAATACCGCATAAGCGCGCTTGTTCGTAAGTATTCGGATTATATCCGCCATCCTATCAAGATGAAATATACCACAAAAAAGCCGGTCGAGGGTAAAGAGGGCGAATATGAGGATGTAGTCGAGGATAGGACGCTTAACAGTATGGTACCTATCTGGAAAAAGGATAAAAAAGATATAAAACCCGAGGATTACAATAACTTTTATAAGGAAAAATTCTTCGATTTTACCGACCCGATAAAGGTTATACATACGAAAACCGAGGGTCAGGCGACATTCAGCGCGTTGCTTTTCATACCCGAAAAGCCGCCGTTTGATTACTATACGAAAGAGTTTGAAAAAGGGCTTCAGTTGTATTCTCGCGGCGTGCTTATAATGGATAAATGCGCCGACCTTTTGCCGGACTATTTCAGCTTTGTAAAAGGTATTGTCGACAGTGAAGATTTATCGCTGAATATTTCACGCGAGATGTTACAGCATGACGCACAGCTTAAACTCATCGCAAAAACCGTTGAGAAAAGGATAAAGAGCGAGCTTGAAAAAATGCTTAAAAGCGAGCGCGAAACCTACGAAAAGTTTTTCTCGGCTTTCGGCGTTCAACTGAAATTCGGCGCTTACGACGCCTACGGTGCAAACAAGGATAACCTTAAAGATTTACTGCTCTTTACTTCAAGTCATGAGAATAAGTACGTAACCTTAAAAGAGTATACCGAGCGTATGCCTGAAAGTCAGACGGCGATTTACTACGCCTGCGGTGAAACACGCGAAAAAATTGACGTTTTGCCGCAAACCGATACGGTAAAATCAAAAGGATACGAACTGCTTTATCTGACTGATAACGTCGATGAATTCGCGCTTAAAATGCTCGGCGAGTACGAAGGCAAGAAATTTGTAAACGTTTGCGATAATGATTTTGACCTCGGAACCGACGATGAAAAGAAGGAACTTACCGAGAAAAACGAGGCGGCAAAGGACATGCTCGCCGAAATGAAAAAGACGCTTGACGGCAAGGTGAACGACGTTCGCTTTACGGGTAAATTGCAGAATCATCCGGTTTGTCTCACGAGCGAGGGCGGTATATCGCTTGAAATGGAAAAGGTGCTTAATTCCATGCCTGGAGCGAAAGAAAACGCCGTTAAGGCGACGCTTGTACTCGAAATAAACGCGGAGCATCCGATAACCGAAAAACTGAAAACCCTGTTTGACAACGATAAGGATACCTTTACAAAGTATACGAAACTGCTTTATGACGAGGCTTGCCTCATTTCAGGCAAGGGACTTGATAACGCGCTTGAACATTCAAACCTTGTTTGTGAACTTATGATGTGATACTTAAATAAATATCCACCCACGTAGCGGGTGGATATTTATTATTACAAAAATGTAATCATTGTTACCTGTTTGTAAATTGATTTACGAGACGTTTTGCGATAGAATAATACTGGTATTTTATGTCGAATAAGGTGGAATAATGACGAATAAAATATTTTTGGTTATCCCTTCGCTTAACCCGGATGACCAGCTTGCCAAAACTGTAAAAGGTATGCTCGATATCGGCTTTGAGAATATCGTCCTTGTCGATGACGGCAGTGATGACGCTCACAAAGCGAATTTTCCGGCGGCGAGCAATAACGTCACTATCCTTACTCATGAGGTCAACCGCGGCAAGGGCGTGGCTCTTAAAACGGCGTTTGCCTACGTTAAGGATAATTTTCCGGACGCCGCCGGCGTTGTAACGGCTGACGGCGACGGTCAGCATACGCCCGCGGACGTTCTGCGCTGTGCGCGGGAAATAGAGGATAAGCGGCAGATAATCCTCGGGTGCCGTGATTTTTCGGGTCCGGATGTTCCCGGCAAAAGCCGTTTCGGCAACGGCGTTACGTCGTTTATCTTTAAGACCCTTTGCGGTAAGGCAATTTCCGATACACAGACCGGACTGCGCGGTTTTCCGGCCTGTCTTCTCGGGTATTTATGCGATATAAGCGGCGACAGGTTTGAGTACGAAACGAATATGTTGCTCAGATGTATCGGCGATAACGTTCAAATAAAGGAAATCAAAATTGAAACGGTTTACCTTGACGATAACCGTGCGACTCATTTCAGACCTGTCAGAGATTCAATAAGAATTTACAGATTTTTGATAAACTATATTCTAAGTTCGTTTGTTTCTTTTATCGCGGATATATCATTGTTTTATGTATTCAGCAGAATCTTTGCGCGCGCTTTTAATTCGCCCGCCATGGTTCCGATTATCGCTACGGTTTGCGCTCGCGTGATTTCATCGGGAATCAACTATTACATAAACCGTACAAAGGTGTTTGAGAGCAAACAGCAGGTCAAAAAGACGCTTCTTAAATATTATGCTCTGGCAATTCCGCAGATGCTTGTTTCCGCGGGTGCGGTCACGTTGCTGACTTTGGTATTCGGCGCGCATTCTTTCGGAAGCAGTATCATAAAAATATTTGTTGACACGGTAATTTTCTTAGTGAGTTTCAGAATACAGAAATCTTGGGTATTTAAGGGTGAAAAGAATGTCTGAGTATAAGAGAAAAAAGAGATGCGGTGTTGCCCGCGTAATACGTCGGACCGCGCTTTGTATCGGCACGTTTTTGCTCGCCGTTCTTATAGCGGTTTATTCCGCCGGTTTTATGGTGGCTCACGGTCCGAGTGAGAGTATTTGCAATATGCTTGTTCTTTCGGCAAAGCAGGCAAGCGCCACAAAATGGGTGCCGTACCTCTTTATGTCGAAAGCGCGCGTCAACAAAATACTTTCGGACAGTGAAAAGGTCAACGTTGATACCGTTGACGCGGCGAATTACGTCGGTACGGAGAGCACAAAGGATATTAAAGCCGATGATAACGGACTTAAACTCATATATTTCACTAAACCGCGTTTTAAGGCGTATATGCTGATAGTAGACGACCCTTCGCGGGTCAAGGTCGGCGTGTCTTCGGAAAATTTCAAATCAGCCGTAAGGGGTATGAGAATATTTGATATAGCCGAAAAATACAACTGCCTTGCCGCGATAAACGGCGGCGAATTTTCGGATGTCGGCGGTCGCGGAAGCGGCGCCGCCCCGATGGGAATTACGTTTTCAAACGGCAAAAAGGTATGGAGCGACGGATTGCGCAGGACCTTTATCGGTTTCGACGCTGAAAATAAGCTCATCTGTAAAGAGGGTATGACCGAAAAGGAAGCGACTGCGCTCGGTATTCGTGACGGCGTTTCATTCCAGAACGGCAACGTTTTGATAGACAGTACCGACGATAAAGTTAATCTTTATTATGCCGATAACAATACCGGCACTTCTCAGCGAACGGCTATCGGTCAATGCAAGGACGGCACGGTTTTAATGCTCGTTACCGACGGCAGAACGGCGGACAGTATAGGCGCCACACGAAACGAGCTTATCGATATTATGGTTTCTTACGGTGCGGTCAGCGCCGCCATGCTTGACGGCGGCTCTTCCGCGATGCTGTATTACAGAAATTATTTCGATGTTTACGACGTTGATAAATCAACGCTTGATGAATATCAGCTCAAAGGACTTGTCAATAAGTATAAGGCGTTTGTTGCACCGAGGACGATACCTACGTTCTTTATTGTTACCGAGTAATCAAAAAGGGGAAAGTTATGGCGCGTAAGGACTATTTTTACAGAATCTATTTCGGAATCGTTATAGCGTTTGCTTTGTTATTGATTACCGGATTACTGATTCTTCACAGTGCTCTTAAAGCATACGAGGCGGCGCAACCGAAGGTCATTGCTCAGAAAATATGTGATGAATACATAAAAGCCGGTAAAATCTGGGCGCTTAAAGACAAATGTGATTTGAATATTTCAGATTACGAAACGAAAGAGAATATCGAAAAAACATTTGAGGAGCTTGTAAAGGGCAAGGAATTTGAGGTTAATTATTCTTCGCAGATTCCGAAGGGCAGCGATATATGCTATATGGTGAGAAGCGGGGAAGAAAACTACTTTTCGATAGCGCTTCAAAAAAATAAGAAAAAGGGAAAATTCGGCATAAGGGGATATACGGTCAATAAAATTACCGTGATAAAAGATATTAACAAAACGGTTAATATCAACTTTCCGTCAAGCGCAAGTATCGTTATTAACGGTACGCCGATTAAAGAAAGCGATATAGAGCATCTGCCTTTACCGGAAATAAACGATTTTGATTTCGGAGACGACGCGGTGCATCCTTGCCGTGCTACAATAACCGGACTGTTGACCGAGGACCCGGTTATCAAGGTTAAGTCTGACGGGTTTGAAATTCAGAAGGACGGCAAAGAGTATTCCGTCAGTCAGGTAATCGACGAAACGCTTAAAAGCGAGATCGAAGAATTTGCGATAAAAGGCGTCGAAGTTTACGCCGCGCATATGCAGGATGACGTCGGAATCGGCGCGATGAACAAATATTTTGATACGTCAAGCGATTTTTATAAAAACGTCAGGAACACACTTACCAACTTTGCGCTCAACCATGATTCCGCCGATTATGAGGGCATTCAATGCAGCGAGTATCAGAAGTATACCGATACGATTTACAGCTGCCGAATAAAGTTTACCCACGTTTTGAAACTGCGCAGTCAGGTTTATAAGGATTATTTCGATAAACGTGTATTTCTGCGCATTGACGGTAACGGCAAAAAAATAATAGATATGCAGAGCATATCGCGCGATGAAAACCCCTCGGAATAAACGAGGGGTTTTGTCATATCCGAAATAAGCGATTAATTATCACTTGTGCGGTGCTTATGAATGTGGTGTAATAAAAACAGAAAGTAAAAGAGGAAGATTTGCCATTCCTTTGCGAGTCTGCCGCTGCGGATGCTTGCGCTCCCAGAAATCCGCGTCCCGCCGACCTTGCTCAGTTTGAGGAAATGTTCCGCAAAATCATGTAATTCACATTATACACTCAGTAAAAGCGAATCCCTACCGCGGGAGCGGTAGGGATTTTCTGGATGTAAAAAACCGGTATTTGAGTTTTCTCACCGCATAACAAAAGCATTAAAACGGGGACTAACCCTAAAATCGGCTAGAGCGCTCGCTGTTGTCACAGACAA
>JAFZIW010000110.1 GCA_017554125.1 Clostridia bacterium
CTTGCATAAAGGCGGTTGCCGCCCCGACCCGCGCGGCGACAGAGGCGTTCACCGGTTTACTTATTCTTTACTCGTTCACGAATCGGCGTTTTCCGCCGAAGCGGTTATAAGACCCGCCTATGAGCTTAATTACCCGGTACTCGCGTTTGACGGCGTCTGCGCGCGCGACGCCCGCGGCTCGCTTTTGAGTGTTGACGCCGGAAACGTTATTATCGAAACCGTCAAGCCCGCCGAGGATAAAGAAGGCGTCATTGTCCGCGCCTATGAGGCGGAAGGCACGTTTACCAATTGTAAACTGACCTTTGACGCGGCGTTCGGTTCGGTTTTCATTACCGATATGCTCGAATACGAAAACGAGCCGATTGATACTGAAAACAACACTGTTTTACTTGATTTCAAACCGTTTGAGATTAAAACCTTGCGCCTAAAAGGAAATCGTTAAAGCGGGGTACAGGTTAAAGGGGAAGTGATTATATATGTTAGATTTTGAAAAAGAGCTTCGCAATCCGTCCAAAAAATACCGACCGGCGCCGTTCTGGTCCTGGAACGAAAAACTGGATGTTGACGAAACAAAAAAGCAGATAAAACAGATGAACGAGGCGGGCCTCGGCGGATTTTTCATGCACGCGAGAGGCGGCTTGCAGACCGAATATCTTTCGGATGAGTGGTTTGATAACGTTTCGGCTTCTTTAGAAGAGGGCGAAGCACTCGGTATGCTCGCCTGGGGATATGATGAAAACGGTTGGCCGAGCGGATTCGGCGGCGGCGAGGTAAACGAATTAGGACTTTACTATCAGCAAAAGTATTTAAGGTGCAACCAGGTAAACGCTCCCGCGGAGGATGAGTTTACCCTGTCAAATGTGCAAATCGGCGATAAAATATACCATTGTTATTTCGAGGTCAATCCGTTTTATGTGGACACCTTAAACCCCGAAGTTATAGGCAAGTTTTTAGAGTCCACCCACGAGAAATACCGCAAGAGGCTCAAAGGCGACTTTAAAAAGATGAAAGGCTTTTTTACCGACGAGCCGCAGGCGTCAAGAAACGGAATTCCGTGGTCCTTTAATCTCGAAAAGGAATATGAAAGAATATACGGTGAGCAAATAAGAGAGCATTTGCCGAAGTTGTTTTACAGAATAGAGGGCTTTGAGGAGTTCCGGTTCAGATTCTGGAAACTCGTAAGGGACCTTTTCAGCGACAGTTATATGGGTGTTATCGGCAAATGGTGCAAAGATAACGGCTGTGAACTTACGGGTCATATGGTGCTTGAAGAGCATTACTACGAGCATATTCTGGCAAACGGATGCTGTATGCCCTCCTATGAGTTTATGGATATTCCGGGAATGGACCATCTTTGCAGAGAATTGCCTTCGATTCAGACCGAAATGCAACTGACTTCCGTAGCCAATCAACTCGGCAAAAAGCAGATATTATCCGAAACCTTCGCGGCTTGCGGATGGAACGTAAGTTTTGAGGATATGCGAAGAATTTACGAGCATCAGATGGTGCACGGCGTAAATCTGTTATGCCAGCATCTTGAAGGCTATTCTTTAAGGGGTATACGCAAACGCGATTATCCCGCCTCTCTTTATAAACATCAGCCCTGGTGGAAAGACTATAAAATATTTAACGATATGGTAAGCCGTATCGGTATGCTTATCGCGGAGGGCGAGGTGCGTTTCGATATTCTTGTGCTGCATACGGTCGAGAGCGGATGGTTACTTACCGACAGCCGCGAAGAAACCGACCGCTATGCCGGAAAACTGTGCGACGTTATGAACGCACTGGAAGACGCGCAACTTCATTATCACTTGGGTGAAAGCAGAATAATGAAGCGTTACGGCAGTGTAAACAACGGTAAGTTAAGTATCGGTACACAGAGTTATTCCGCGGTTGTGGTGCCTGATTCAAAGTGCCTCGACGAAGAGGTTTTCAAAACCCTCGTTGAATTTAAAAATCAGGGCGGCACGGTTATTTTTGCGGGAGAAATACCCGGATATTTAAACGGTATTAAAAGCGACGCGGTAGTAAAATTCGCAAAAGATTGTACTGTGGTGAACACTGAAAATATCGCCGAAAACATACCGGAAAGTTGCCGCCTGTTCTCTCTTGATATCGGCGATGAATCGCAAAGCCGGTTTATTCGTTCAACCGTAAGGCGTTTCGGCGACAGCGGGATGACGGCGTATTATATCTGCAATTTCGGTGAAAAGGAAAACCGTGTTACGTTAAACGCCAAAGGAAAAAGCGCAAAGATTTTTGACGCGTTAAGCGGCGAAATTCTCCCCGTTTATTTTGAAAAATGCGGTGATAACGTTAAAATTCAAAGCGAAATTTCTTCAAATTCCAGCGTGATATTCTTTGTTTACGAAAGCGGTGAAAACGTGCCTAAAGAGTTTGTGAGCGCGAAAAAAGTAACCCGTATTTCAGATAAATTAAAGGGCGAATGGCATGTTGCCGAAAGTGACAACAATTCGTTGACGCTTGATTTTTGCAGTCTTACCGTAAACGGTGAAACGGTTTCGGAAAATTTGCCCGTAAGCGACGTTCAGGATATTCTGTGCTCTTACAAAAAAGCGGTAAACGCGAAAATCGGTTTCCGTTTTAATATTAAAGAACTCGCATTTAACACTTGCAGGCTGCTTATTGAAACGCCGGAGATTTTTGATATTTTCGTAAACGGCGACAAGGTGGAAAAGGATATTATCGGCTACAGTCACGACAGTTGCTTTAAAATGATAGACATTTACAAACATCTTAAGAAGGGCGCAAACGAGTTGTGCTTATGCTGTGATTTCGGGCAAAGCGAGTCGGTTTATAGGATGTTAAACGAGATAGCGACTTTTGAGTCGGTAAAAAACAAACTCACCTACGATATGGAAATCGAAGCGGTATATTTAGAGGGCGATTTCGGCGTCTTTACCGATAACAAATTCGAATTTATCGAGCGTAACGCGGTAAGAGTCAAGGGCGGGTTTTACCTTGATAAAGCGCCGAACAGCGTCACCGACGGCTCGCTTGAAACGCAGGGTTATCCGTTTTTTGCGGGGAGCATAACACTGTGCAGGAATGTTGCCTTGTCGGGTGACGAGGCAAAAGGCGCATATATTGATTTTGCCAAGTTGCCGAGCATAGTTGCCGACGTTTGCGTAAACGGTAAAGCCGCGGGGAAAATTATGTGGCAACCGTACGGTCTTGACGTTTCCGAATTTGCCAAAGAGGGCGAAAACGAGATAAAAATCACCCTTACCGGCAGTTTGAGAAATCTGCTTGGTCCTTCGCACCTTGAAGAGGGTGAAACGTATACCGCGCTGCCGTTCTACTTTTTCCACAAGACAAACGTTTGGGGTTGGGGCGACGGCACAAACCCCAAATGGGTAGACGATTATTCCTTTGTTCAAAACGGATTGTTTTTCAAATAAAGCGTCTTAAAACGGAGTAATTTGTTATGATAAAACTTATTAACAACTCAAAACGCGATTTTTGCCTTTTAAACCTCACCGACCCTCAACTTAAAGCCGAAGAGTGGGAGCAAGGCAACCGTACGGGAGATATTTTCAAGAAAACGGTGGAAACTCTTATAGAGCGTGTGTCACCCGATTTGATTACATTAAGCGGCGATTTATCCTACGCCGGCGATTTTGAGTCCTACAAGAATTTTGCCGATTATTTTGATTCGCTTAAAATTCCGTGGGCATGCTGTTTCGGAAATCACGATAATCAGGACGGCGCCGACTTTATCGGCAAGGTATTAAGCGAGTACAAAAAACACACGTTTTTCCTTTTTGAAGAGTGCGAGCCTTCGCTTGGAAACGGCAATTATGTAATTCTCATCGAGAAAAACGGCAAGAACGCCGAAGGCGTTATTTTAATGGATACTCACGACCGGGTGCCGTACGTCAGGGATGAGTGCGGAAAGAATCTCGCCTGGGCAGGGCTGACGAAAGAACAGCTTGCCTGGTACGGCGAGCGCATAGCGGAACTCGAAAAGATAGGTTGCCGTGATACCACACTTATTACGCATATCCCGATAAATGCCTACCTTGCCGCGGCAGAAGCGGCTTTTAAGGTAGCCAGACCCGATAAATCATTGACCCTTGCCGACAGTTACGGCGCCGACTTATGGAACCCGGGATACGAAGATTCTTACGGCGTATTTCATGAGCCGATAAGCGCCTATCCGGAAGATGAGGGAGCGTTCGATTTGATATGCAAACTCGGCTCCACAAAAAACATCGTTTGCGGTCATAACCATATTAACAACTGGGTAGTAAAGTATAACGGCGTGCGTTTTATTTTCGGCACTAAAACAGGTATAGGCAGTTACTTTGAACCGGAGATAAACGGCGGTACTGTGATTTCGGTGAAAGAAAACGGCGTTACTTCGGTGCGCCACGAGTACGTTGATATTCAAGATCTGTGCGGCGAGTAAAAATAGAGAAAAGCCGCCGTTGTCGCGAACACCTGCGGCTCCGCCGGCTGATATAATTAAAAAAAGCAGTGATTTAGTGGAC
>JAFZIW010000111.1 GCA_017554125.1 Clostridia bacterium
AACGTAAGACCGCAACCGGACCAGTACCGCTTATCGGATTTTTACTTTGAAAATCTGAACATAAAGACAAAATTCAAAAATTATCCCGAGGACGCCATAGAAGGTTTGACCCTTAAAAACGTTAAAATTTCATAATTTCAAACAAATAAATGCTTCCTTTGCGGTATCGCCGCAAAGGAAGCTTTGCTTATAGGGGTTTATTAAAATTTGCCGTCGGCGCCGGGCTTTACCGAGCCGCGTTCTATCAACTTAACGGGTACGAAAATATGCTCATAACTCTTAAACGGGTTAAGAATTCTTTTATGGAGAATTTCGGCGGCGGCGCGGCCTATTTCGTACAGATTCTGATCTACCGAGGTCAAATCGAAGCTTTCGGACAGTATGGAATTGTCAAAGCTTACAACGGCGGGAAGCGGTCTGTTTGAATTCTTGAAGCGGTTTAAGACGGTGACGGCAAGTAAATCGGTGGAAGCGAATACCGCGGGCGCGGTCAGCCGCTCGGCTACGCTGTCCGCGAATTTTTCGATATTATTATCCTCGGACATAAAAACGTAAGAGGCTTCGGGTGTTATGCCGTTTTGTTCAAGCGCCGATATATATCCCGAGTAACGGTCGCCTATGGTGTTCGAAATTTGCGGATTCGGAAAGCCGCAAAAGGCTATTTCCTTATACCCCGACGCTATCAGCCGTTTCGTGGCTTCATACCCGCCTAACGAGTTACAGCTCGTCACATAGTCGCAGGTTATACCGTCGGGCAGGGTATCGATAAAAACGCAGGCGTACCCTTCTTTTAGCATAGTTCGGTAAAAAGAATTATTACTGCTGCTGGACGAGGGATATATTATAAAATTCCTGTGTCCTTCGGCGGTAAGCTTGTTTATCAGTTCCCTTTCTTTTTGCGGGTCGCAGTCGGAAGGGATGAGTAAAGGGGAAAAGCCCATACTGTCGAAATAATGATGCGCGCCCTCTATTATTTCCATCATGCGGTTGGTAGGGTCGCTGTTGGGAATGATAATGGGAATATAACGGTTGATTCCCTTGTTGCAGACGAATGAACCGCTGCCCTGGCGCGATTCGATAATTCCCTCGCCGTTAAGCGTTTTAAGTATTTTCCTTAAAGTGGACCGGCTTATATTCAAGGTTTTTGAAAGCGTTTCCTCGGACGGCAGTTTCGACTGAAAGGGGTACGTTCCGTTAAAGATTTCCTTTTTCAGCGTTTGGAGCGCCTGACTGTATAATCTGTTATCTTTAGCCATAATTATCTCCCGCAAAGTATCGTTAAGTTAATTATACAGCATATTTCCGGAAAAATCAAACGTTATTTGAACAAATAAAGAAACAAGTTCTGTTTTGTCAGAGTATATTTGCGGCTCGATTTTGCTTGACCGACGTAAGTTTTTTTAGTATAATGTCTTTGAACAACTGTAAAAGGTGGGTCAGCTTTGAACAGGACAAGAAAATTATTTGCTGTTATAGTTGCTTTCGCGCTGCTTTTATCGTGTCTTACCGCGTTTGAAACTCCGGCTGATGAAAGCGGTGTATTCGAATATTATTTAGACGGTGATGCGGCTGTTTTAACCAAGGTTAACGCCTCCGGCGACGTTGTTGTACCCGATACGTTAGGCGGTAAGCCGGTAACTACGATAGACGATGCGTTTCGCAATAACACAAAGGTAACGTCGGTTGTTTTGCCCGATTCGCTTACGGTTATCAAGAAAAACTCCTTTGCATATTGCACCAACCTTGAAAGCATAACCTTTAACGACGGACTTTCAAAGATATTTGAAGCGGCGTTCAGCAGCTGCGTAAAGCTTTCAAGCGTCGAACTGCCCGACAGTCTGACGGTGCTCGGGCAATACGCGTTTGCATGGTGTGAAAATCTTACCTACGTTAAGCTTTCAAACTCGATGAGAACGATAGATAAAGGTACTTTTTCCGGCTGTACCCTGCTCGGATACGTTGATATTCCGAGCAGCGTCAGGTATATCAAGCAGGACGCTTTCGCTCAGACGGCTTATACGTCAAATAAAGAAAACCGGGAAAACGGTATGCTTTACATGGGCAGTTATCTTCTGTCGGTAGACACCTCCGTTTTCGGCAGGTGTGAGATAAAACCGGGTACCAAAACGGTCGCCGACAGGGCGTTTGTTCTGTGCAACAACGTTACGGAAGTCGTTTTATACGACGATATTGTGAACATAGGTGAGGAAGCCTTTTTCGGTTGCGTAAATTTAAGCGACGTATACTTTTCCGGCGACGTTGCAAAACGCAAAAAACTGGAAATCGGCAAGAGCAATTCCCGCCTTGAAAACGCGACCTGGCATTACTATTATCAGCCGGGCGTAAAGGAATATATGCCGGGCGATATAAACGGCGACGATAAGGTCAATAACAAGGATGTTTTGCGTCTGCTTAAATACCATTCCGACTGGGACGTGGACGTTAAGGATACCGTGCTTGACGTAAACGGCGACGGCGAATTGAACAATAAGGACGTAACGAGACTTTTCCAGTATCTTTCCGGATGGGACGTTAAGATTTACTCATATAACGTAGGCTATGACGCGGGCGGCGGAGACAGCGGTCCGGTCATAAGCTTCTGACGTTTTCGCCGTTTGAACCGGAGAAGAAAATTCGACGCGACGTAAATTTTTTTGCGCGGGCTTTTGCCCGCGCGTTTTTATATGCCGCTTGTCGGTGAATGTCGCAAATTTTTCCTCTAAACTGCATACAGCTGTGCAAAAAAGGAGGAAAGAAATGATTATTTCCAGGGTGAACAATCAGAGCGTAACGCTGGTTTACGACGGTGTGGTATCGGACAGCGTAAAATACCTGCAAATACGTTTTGAGTTCAGCGACGAATGGGAAGGCTACGCCAAAACCGCGATTTTTCATAACGAAAACGAGGAGTGTACGGTTTCGGTGCTTTTAGAGGACGGTGAGCCGCTGTACTTGGGCGACGGAGTTTGTCTTATACCGCATGAGGTTATAAAAGCGCCGGACTTTACCGTTTCGGTTTTCGGTATCAAAAACGACAGCGTGATAACAACCGAAGCCAAATGCGTAACGGTAAAGAAAAGCGGATACCGTCAGGGAGAGACTCCCGCCGAGCCTACGCCGAGTGAATATGAGCGGATAGTGACGCTTGTCTCCTCGGCGGTAAGTACGGCGCAGTCAGTCAGGACCGACGCCGACAACGGCGTTTTTGACGGCGACAGGGGCGATAAGGGCGACAAGGGAGATAAAGGTGACAAGGGTGACAAGGGCGACAAAGGTGACAAGGGTGATAAAGGCGATAAGGGCGACCCCGGAGCAACTCCCGAAATCGATGTACATTATGACCCGACAAGCGATAACGCGCAAAGCGGAAAAGCGGTTAACGAGGCGCTTAACGGAAGAAGTATTCTCGAATATATCGCGTATTCGGAGATTATTGAAGACGGCGAGCCCACGGGCAAACTGAAAATCACCGGTCTTAAACCGGGCGTTGTTGCCTCAACTCTTAAAGGTAAGTTTATAGTTCCTTCCGTGATAACTGAAAACGGCGTAGATAAAGAAGTGACCGAAATAGGTTCAAATGCCTTTGCGGGGTGTGTCGGCGCCGATTTTGTGATACCCGATACCGTTGTTAAGTTTGAATCGAACAATGCGTGGTCGGGAACCTTTGTTCAAAACGCGAATCAAAACAGTCCGTTAAGCGAGGTGACTTTCAATAAAAACGTAAGTATCGGGAGTTGGGCGTTTTACCGGTGCAACCGCTTGAAATCGGTCACAATACCTGAAAACGCCACCGTCGGTCAAAACTGTTTCCGTGATTGTTCCGGCATTAAAACCGTCTGGTTTGAGGACGGCGTTACGGTAATTACGAACGGTATATTTTCAAAGTGTACGTCGCTGACTACGGTCAGAATACCCGAAACCGTTACGACAATAGAACAGTCGGCGTTCAACGGGTGTTCAAGTCTTACGAAGCTTTATTTACCGTCGGCGGTGAATTCAATAAATACAAGCAATTCGTTCAACTTTTCTGTTCTGACGGATTTATACTTCGGCGGCACGGAAGCCGAGTTTAATCTGAAGAGTTACAAGAATGCTTTTGTGAGCGCGGGCGTTACGGTTCATTACAATCAGCGCCCCGCGATCATCGGGGACGTTATCACCGCCGAAAACAGCGCCAAAAATTACAGCGACACGCTGAAAGCAACCGTTAAAAACTCATACAATGCCGCGTATCACGAGGGTCTTACCGGATATTCCGATTTATGTCAAAGGTATGGCGCGCTTTTTGCCGGAGGACACAACTGCGAAGCGTTTCTGTTCTTTACCGACCCGCATTTTTATCCTTTTCACAGTACGTCACAGACTTGTTTTAAGGAAATGCTCGGGCAGATTCAGAAGGCATACAGGAATACGCCGACGTCGTTTGTTTTGTGCGGCGGCGATTGGCTTGAAAGCGGCGATACCGCGGCGCTTGCAAGCGCGAAACTCGGCACAATAAATAAAACCTGCAAAACGATGTTTGAACGCCTCTGTATGCTGGTGGGCAATCACGATACGAATTATCAGGGCGCGGCGGAACTGTCCAAAACGGCAATCAGTAATCTGTGGTTTGAGGGAAAACCGGCGTATTACGCGTTTGACGGCATGAATACCCGCTTTTATTGCTTTGACACGTATACCGACCGACTTGCGGCGATTGACGCATACGGATATGAACAGGCGGAATGGTTCGCGCTCTCGCTTCTTACAGACAACAGCGAGCATATTGCGGTCGCGCTGCATATTTACAAGAATCAAACTTCCGCGGCGACGCTTAACCCCATAACTCAACAGATAATGGCGATAGCAAAAAGTTATAACGCAAGGCAATCAATCACCGTAAACGGCAACGTGTATGATTTCAGCGCCTTATCCGCGAGCGTAACCGGGCGCGTTGAATTTGTAATAGCGGGTCACGAACACAGAGATCAGGAATATTGGTATGAAAACGATATTCCCGTTGTTATAACGACGCAGGTAGGCAGAACCGGCGACGCGGCTTTCGATTTGATTTACGTCGATTATCATACGCGCAAAATACACTGTATTCGCTCAAATTCATCCAATAATGACAGGGAAATACTGCTTGATTACGCCACATAAAAAAGCGGTATCGGTTACGGGCGGAGTATGCGAAAGCATGCTCCGCTTTCATCAGGTGTAAAGGCGCGTTAAAAGTTAGTTGACGGATACTTGATATCGTGGTATACTTTATAAGTATTATTATGCCTTAAAACCGGAACGGAGGAAATTTTAATATGTTTGAAAATGTCAAATGGAAAGAAAACGGAAAGCTTAAACTTATGATAATTGTGGGTACACGCCCGGAAATTATCCGTCTTGCTGCGGTTATAAACAAATGCCGCAAATATTTTGACACGCTTCTTGTCCATACGGGTCAGAACTACGATTATACGCTTAACGGCGTGTTTTTTAAGGATTTGAAACTTGACGACCCCGACGTTTATCTTGACGCGGTAGGCAAGGACCTCGGCGAGACCATGGGTAATATTATCGCAAAATCCTATGAACTTATGGCGGAAGTGAAACCCGAGGGCGTTCTGGTGCTCGGAGACACAAACAGTTGCCTCTCGGTCATCGGCGCAAAACGGCTTCATATACCGATTTTCCACATGGAAGCGGGCAACCGCTGCAAGGATGAATGTCTGCCGGAAGAAACAAACCGCAGAATAGTCGATATCATTTCCGATGTAAACCTCGCGTACAGCGAGCATGCCCGCCGTTACCTCGCGGAGTGCGGTTTGCCGAAAGAGCGTACCTACGTTACCGGCTCTCCGATGGCGGAGGTTTTGCATAAAAATCTAAAAGAAATCGAGAACAGCGACGTTCACGCCCGGCTCGGTCTTACAAAGGGTAAATATATACTTCTTTCCGCTCACCGTGAAGAAAATATCGACACCGAAAAGAACTTTTTATCGCTGTTTGGCGCGATAAACAAAATGGCGGAAAAGTATGATATGCCGGTGCTTTATTCCTGCCATCCGCGCTCTAAAAAGCGCCTTGAAGCTACCGGATTCAAGCTCGACAGGCGGGTGATTATGCACGAGCCGCTCGGTTTTCTTGACTACAACTGTTTGCAGATGAACGCGTTTTGCGTCGTGTCGGACAGCGGCACGCTTCCGGAAGAAAGCAGCTTCTTTACGTCGGTCGGAAAGCCGTTCCCGGCGGTATGTATCAGAACGTCGACCGAGCGTCCCGAAGCGCTTGATAAGGCCTGCTTTATAATATCCGGCATTGATGAAAAGGGACTTTTGCAGTCGGTGGATACCGCGGTTGAAATGAATAAAAACGGCGATATCGGCATACCCGTACCGGTGTATACCGACGAAAACGTTTCAACAAAGGTGGTAAAAATCATTCAGTCGTATATCGGCATCGTTAATAAAATGGTTTGGAGAAAATCATAAATGGCGAATTACAAAAACAACGTCAGGCGGTTGGTTGCGCTCGTTAAAAGCTCAATAACGGGCGAAAAGCTCGAGTTTGACGGCAGTTTTGAAGAAAACTTCAAAAAGATTATGAATCTCGCCGCGTTCCACGAGGTGGCGCATCTTGCCGCGAGCGCGCTTAATGACAATAATCTTTTGAAGAACGAAGCAAATATTAAAATCGCAAAAAAATATCTTTATGACGCATCCTACCGCGACACAAAAAACGGCTACACGCTTAAAACCGCCGAGAATATTTTAAGCGAGGGAAAAATTCCTTTTATT